>NZ_KQ960151.1:158141-214169 GCF_001553085.1 Parvimonas sp. KA00067
GTTGTTTTTAGGCAATGCCTTAGTTTAGTGCGGAGCACGAGAGAATGAGCTATCGTAAGAAATGATATAAATTTAAAACAGAATAATTTTTTAGAAAAAACAAAATAAGTGTTATATGCCCAGATAGCTCAGTCGGTAGAGCAGAGGACTGAAAATCCTCGTGTCGGTGGTTCGATTCCGCCTCTGGGCACCAGACCTGTAATTCGATACGTCTGTTATGGGTTGCTATTTTTTTCCTGCAGTTGCAGGATTTTTTTATTCATTTTTAGAATTGTTGAGTTTTAATTGTTTTAGGGTAAAAATATATCATAAAATTAAAGGAGATATAAAAATGGAATTAAATGAAAAAATTATTGAATTATTAAAATCTTCAGAACCTCTTAAGGGTGGAGAAATTGCTGAAAAATTAGGCGTAGATAAATCTGATGTAGATAAGGTTTTAAAAAAATTAAAATCAGAAGAAAAAATAATTTCACCAAAGAGATGTTATTATTCTGTTGAAAAGTAAAAATTGTGTAACTAAAGCTGTGTTTTTAAGCACAGCTTTTTAAATGTCTTTGTTTTGTAGTTGTAAATTTTTTCTAAATTCTGTTGGTAATATTTTTTGGAATTTTAAAAAGTTTCTGTTAAATGTTTTAACTGTATTGTATCCAACTTCAAATGCAATGTCTGTTATTTGCATATTTGTTTCCAGTAATAGTTTTGTAGATTTGTTTATTCTAACAAAATTCAAAAAGTTTTTGAAATTTTTTTCTACATAGTATATGAATAATCTGTTTAATTCTATTAAGGAAATAGAAAAGTCTTTACATATATTATCTATGTCTAAATCGTCACTGGAATTTTTTACGATATAGTTTAATATTCTATAAAATTTTCTAGTATTTTCTATTTGGCAAATTTGTGATATTTTATGAAATGTTTGTCTGTATTTATTAGGATTTTGTCCTGTTCTTGCCGTAAATACTTTTGATAGATGTGAACGGTCTGAAAAACCTGTTATCTCTGCGATTTCTTCTATATCAAGGTCGGTATAAAGCAACATATCCATAGTTTTTCCGACTCTCATTTCATTTATGAGTGTATTGAAAGAAAGACCGGTTGTTTCTTTTATATATCTGTTTATTGTCGATTCGCTTGTAAAAAATAATTTTGAAATAAGAGAAATTGTAAGCTTTTCGCTTAAATGGGCATGTATATACCTAAAAATATTTATTTTATCAAATTTTTCGTCGATTCTTTTTATTTTTTTAGTATCTTCGTCTTGTATTCTTCTATAAGTGATTATAAGGTCTATTATTTTATTTAAGACGAATGCTGATGAAATAGGGTTTTCATTTTTATCGTAAAGCGTTGAATCTTCTCCTAATTCATTTCTAAGTAAGTCAAATATATTTGAAAAATATTTAAATTGTTCATCTGTACATTGTATTACGGGATTGTCGTAGAATGAGTTTATTAAACTTAAATTTTCTGCGTCAACATTGTAGAATGATTTTATTATTTTGTTTGCGCTGTCAAAATTGTATTTTAAAATAAAATACTGAATAGTTTTAGAAACTTCAATAACTTCGGTGTATTCCCAAGGTAATATACAAACTAAGGTCTTATCATTTATTTCATAGATATTATTTTGAATTCTTATCTTTGCCAAACCTTTTTTTACAAGCAAAAATCTGGCTGATTGGTGAAAAAGTCCTTTTGTTGCTGATGTTATTATTTCTCTATCTATACTATACATACTTTCTTCGTTTATGTATGAATTTGCTCTGTTTTGTATTTCAATTCCCTTTTGTTTATTCATAATTAACTCCCGATTTTTATGTACTTTAATTTCCTTTTATATTAGTATAAATCATAAGTCTTTATATGTAAAGAGTTGTTTTGATAAAATGTCTTTTTGGTAAAAAATGGTATAAATAATTCTAAATGAATTTTTAATTAAATAAAAATCTTTAAATTTAAATATTTTAATTTTGTAAAAGACAATTTATATATAAATTAGAGTAAAATTAAGTCTAAAATTAATATATTTTATAATGTTTTTATGAATAAAAGTATTAATTTTAGATATATTTTTTTTAAAAGTTATTATATGTTTAATTATAAAAAAAGTATGTTAATACAAGATTATTTTGTTAATTTGTCCTTAGAAAAAAGACTATAAATAGTATAATAATTATGTAATAAATACGGTAGGTCGTATTAAAAATTTATTTTTAAAGGAGAAATGTTATGAGCAAAAATTTAAGAGGAAGAAATTTCCTAACATTATTAGACTTTACAAGTGATGAAATCCGTTACCTTTTAGACCTTTCAAGAAATTTTAAGGACTTAAAGAGAAATGGAACTCCTCACCGTTATTTAGAAGGAAAAAATATAGTATTATTATTTGAAAAGACTTCTACTAGAACTCGTTGTTCTTTTGAAGTTGCAGGAATGGACTTAGGTATGGGAGTTACTTACTTAGACCCAGGTTCTTCACAAATGGGTAAAAAAGAATCTATTGAAGATACTGCAAGAGTTTTAGGAAGAATGTATGACGGTATTGAATACAGAGGATTCAGCCAAGAATTAGTTGAAACTTTAGGAAAATATGCAGGAGTACCTGTATGGAATGGGTTAACAGACAAATTCCACCCAACTCAAATGTTAGCTGACCTTTTAACTATTGAAGAAAAATTTGGATACTTAAAAGGATTAAACTTTGTTTATATGGGAGATGCAAGAAATAATATGGGTAACTCACTTATGATAGCTTGTGCTAAAATGGGTGTAAACTTTACAGCTTGTGCTCCAAAAGAATTATGGCCTGAAGAAGAATTAAGAGAAAAAGCATTAGAAATTGCTAAAGGTACTCATTGTACTGTAAGCTTTGAAGAAGATGTTAAAAAAGGAACTACAAATGCTGATGTAATTTACACAGATATTTGGGTATCAATGGGTGAACCAGATGAAGTTTGGGCAGAAAGAATTAAATTATTAAAACCATACCAAGTAAATAAAGAAGTTATGGCAAACGCTAAAGAAACTGCTATCTTTATGCACTGCTTACCTTCATTCCACGACCAAAAAACTGTTATCGGAAGACAAATTTTTGAAAAATTTGGTATTCCTGAAATGGAAGTTACTGATGAAGTTATTGAAGGACCTCAATCAGTTGTATTTGATGAAGCTGAAAACAGAATGCATACTATAAAAGCAGTTATGTATTCAACTTTATGGTAAGAGGTACAAATGGGAAAGAGAATAGTTGTAGCTTTGGGGGGTAATGCTTTAGGCAATACCCCTTTAGAGCAATTAGAGAAAGTTAAAATAGCTGCCGATATTATTTCAGATTTAGTTAAAGATGGAAATGATGTTATAATCGGACATGGAAATGGACCTCAAGTAGGAATGATTAATCTGGCTATGGATTATTCAGCAAACGGAAAGGAAAAAACTCCTTTAATGCCACTTGTTGAATGTGGAGCTATGAGCCAAGGGTATATTGGATATCATTTACAACAAGCTTTAGGTCAAGCTTTTAAAGAAAAAGGAATAAATAAAACGGCTGTTTCAGTTGTAACTCAAGTTGAAGTTGCAGAAGATGATAAAGCTTTTGAACACCCAACTAAACCTGTTGGAATGTTCTATACAAAAGAAAAAGCAGATGAACTTGCTAGAGAAAAGGGCTTTACTTTTGTTGAAGATGCAGGTAGAGGATACAGAAAAGTTGTTCCTTCACCAAAACCATTACACATCGTTGAAATTGACGCTGTTAAGAAAATGGTAGATGCCGGACTTGTAGTTATAACTGTTGGTGGAGGCGGAATACCTGTTGTTAAGAAAAATGATAGATTAGTTGGAATTGACGCTGTTATCGACAAAGATAAGTCAAGTGCAAAACTTGCATCAGACTTAAATGCTGATTTTCTTTTAATCTTAACAGCGGTTGATAAAGTTTGCATAAACTTTAATAAACCTGACCAAAAAGAATTAGACGAAATAAATGTTGAACAAGCTATGAAGTATATTTCAGAAGGACAATTTGCAAAGGGTAGTATGTTACCAAAGGTTGAGGCTTGTTTGGAATTCGTAAATAGTTCTGATGATAGATGTGCTATCATTACTTTACTTGAAAAAGCATCAGATGCTGTAAAAGGTCTTACAGGAACTAAAATAGTTAAGTAGGAGGGTGTTTTGAACAATATTTCACATAGAACAAGTTTTTTAGCTAAAATTGCACTTTTTATTGTAGCTATTTTGTGGGGAACTTCTCTTACTGTTGTTAAAAGTGCAGCTGATGTTCTTAAACCTAACTTTCTTTTAGGTGTTAGATTTACTATAGCTGGAATTATCTTAGCAATTATTTTTCATAAAAAATTGTTTAAAGCAAGAAAAGATGAATTGACAGCCGGAGCTATAATCGGTGTATTTTTATTTGTTGCTTATTCCAGTCAAACTCTTGGAGTTACTTTTACAACTCCGGGACGTAGTGGATTTTTATCAGCATCATATTGTGTAATTGTACCTTTTTTATATTGGATAACAAATAAAGTTAGACCTGATAAATTTAATGTATCGGCTGCAATTTTTTGTATAATTGGAATATTTTTTATTGCAATGGCAGGAGAGAGCGGTTCAATTTTTAATTCCAGTTGGACAGCTATTTACGGTGATGCACTTGCGCTTTTAAGTGGAGTTTTATTTGCATCACATATTGTAATGGTTACAAAACTTGGAGTAGGTAAAGACCCATTTGTACTTACAATAATGCAATTTTTAGTTTCAGGAGTTTTATCTTGGATAACTACATTTGCTATAGAAAATAATGCAGGAATGCAAATTACATTAAGACCTATGCTTGAAGTTTTATATCTTTCTATAATGTGTACTGCAGTTGCATTATTATTACAAAACTTAGGGCAAAAATATACAGATCCAAGCAGTGCCGCTATCATTTTAGGTTGTGAGTCAATCTTTGGAGTTGTATTACCTGTTGCACTTGGGATCGAAAGCTTAACAGTTAAATCAGTTATAGGTTTTGTATTAATTTTTATTGCGATAATAATTTCAGAAACAAAATTATCTTTCATATTTAAAAAGAAAAGCGAAGAAGCTAAAAATAATATTTAAGAAGTCTTAGGACTTCTTTTTTGTTTTACAAACATTGTTAATGTGTTGACATTTAAAGGTTTGTATGTTAGTATAAAAAACGAAAATAATTTGTTTTAAAAGGAGGAAATTTTGAAAGATAGATTTGCAATATTTTGTGGGAAATTCGTTTATTATTTAGGTAAAAAATTTACTGCTTGTAGTTCTTTGCCTGGAAAAATTGCTTTGAATATAGACAAAAATTTATTAAAAAATATAAAAAAAGAAAATAATACAATTATTTTTATAACTGGAACTAACGGAAAGACGTCAACAACATTTTATAGTTATTATACTGTTAAAGATTTACATAATGATGTTGTTACCAATCTTTCCGGTGCAAATATGATTCAGGGTGTATTAACTGAAATTTTAAAGAAAACTGAAAAAAAGAATTTTAGTAATAAACTTTGTGTGTTTGAAGTTGATGAGCTAACAATTCCACTTCTTATAAAAAATGGCTTAATTCCTAATTATGTCGTAATTACGAATTTGCTTGATGACCAAGTTGATAGATATGGTTCAAAAGAAATTTTGGCAAAAACTTTGAGAGAAAATTTAGAAAAAACAGATGCAAAATTAATTGTAAACTTTGAGGACCCTACACTTAGAATTATAACTGACGGAATAAAAAATGAGGTAATATACTTTGGTGTTCAAGGAGAAGAAAGGGAAGTAGAAAAAGACAATTTAATTTTTAAATACTTGAATTATAGTTCTGTTGGATTTTTTAAAACTAAAGATGACGAAGATTTTGTTGATTTAAAGAGTTATACATTAAGGGAATGTGAAGATGGAAAATATTGTGAAGTTTTGTCGAAAGAAAAAACTTTTAAATTTGAAATAAAAAATAGGGAGAAATTTGACATTATTTATAATAGATATAATTATGTTGCCTCTTTTTCTCTGTTTATGACTTTAATTAGAGATGGAATTGTAAAATGTGAAAATCCTGAAGAAAAAATTTCAAACGTTATAAGTCTTGACGTTGGAAATGGTAGAATGGAGAACTTTAAGTTTTTGGGTAAATCTACGAAGTTAAATTTAGTTAAAAACAAGGTAGGTTTGGAGCTTTCTCTTACGGAATATGCAAAAGAAACCGAAAAATTCGATTTAGTTTTGGCTTTGGGAAATACTCCTGCTGACGGAACAGATTTGAATTGGATTGCTGAAGTTGATTTTAAAAATTTTGTAGAAAATTCTTTGGTTGATACGATTTTTATAACAGGAAATGCTTTTGAAATTGTAAAAGAAAAATTGGAAAAGTATTTAGAAAATAACTGTTTGTGTAAAAAATTTATTTTTGTTTCAAAAGATGAATTTAAAGAAAAATTGAGTAAAAAAACTATGTTTTTAGCAGGATTTTCAGAGCTTAATGATATGAGAAGTTTTTTAGAGAATAAAAATAAATAAAGATATCAATCAGAATTTTGTTAGTTTACAATAATATTTTAAGGGCGTTTTCGCCCTTTTATTATATCAAGAAAGGGTGTAATAATATGGATATTCAAAAATTTTTAGAACAAAGACATTCTGTAAGGAAATATACAAAAAAAGAAATAGATAAAGAGCTTGTTGACGAATTAAATAGAGATATTGAGGAGTATAATAAGATTGCAAATTTGAATATTCAATTTGTAACCAATGAGCCTTATGCATTCGGAAGAAGTATTTTAGCTAATTATGGTAATTTTAAAAATGTTAGAAACTATATAGTAATGATTGGTAAAAAATGTGATAATTTAGAAGAAAAGATTGGATATTTCGGAGAAAAATTAGTTATAAAAGCTCAGTCTTTAGGGCTTAATACTTGCTGGGTCGGTGGAACATATAGCAAGAAAAATACTAAATATGATATAAAAGAAGGTGAAAAACTTGTTTGTGTCATAGCTGTTGGTTATGGAGAGACGAATGGAAAGGTGAGAAAACTTAAGAGTATTTCTAAAGTTGCAATTAGCGATGTAGAAATGCCTGATTGGTTTTTAAAAGGAGTAAGATTTGCACTGCTTGCACCTACAGCATTGAATCAACAAAGATATAAAATTACTTTAAAAGATAATAAGTTGGAAATAGTTTCAAAAATTGGATTTTATACAAAGGTTGACTTAGGAATAATTAAGTGCCATTTTGAACTCGGTGCTGGTAAGGAACATTATATTTTTAAGTTTTAGGAGGCAATATGATGGATATAGACATTTTGTTAATTTTAAATTGTATAATTTATATACATGGATTTGAAAAAGATGATGTAAAAGAAAAGTTTGTTGGTAAAAGTATTTATGAAATTTCAGATTATATAAAAACTCAAAAAAATTCTTTAGGAATGTATCCTGGAGAAATTAATGAGGAGGAATTTTCAAATATCGTTAATACGATAGAATACAATAAGGAAATTTATAGGAAAATAAAAATTGTAGATGTTGAGAACTCTTATTTTGCAAATTTTTCAGGAAGCGAGAGAGTTGTAAATGTAACTTTTTTGTTTGAAGATAATTTAATTATAGTTTATAAAGGCACAGCCGGAGATTATGAGTGGAAGGACAATGTAGAAGGGACATATAATATAACAGATACAAAACAACAGAGAAGAGCTTTGAGTTATTTTGACGAAATGGTTAAGAAATTCCCCGATTTTAAAAAAATTTATGTTTCCGGTCATTCTAAGGGAGGAAATAAAGCCCAATATATTGGAGTTTTAAGAGGCGATATGTCTAAACTTGAAATGATTTACTCTTTTGATGGACAGGGTTTTAATAATAATTTTATAAAAAAATATAATAAAGAAATTACAAATAATAGACATAAAATATTTAATATATGTAATGAACTTGATTATGTAAATATTATATTATTTTCTATTTCTAATAAGATTTTTATAAAATCTACTACAAATGTTGGAAATGAAGATGATAGACAGTCTAAATTATTACATAGATTTGGTGGTTTTCACTCTCCTTATTCAATGTTTAAAAAGGAAAATGGCATATTAACATTGAATGAAAAAACTGAACAAAGTGATATTATGAAAAATTTTGAAAAACTTTTTGAATACTATAATACTAATATGGAAGATGAAGATAGTAATTTTATGTATTATAGAATGTCATTAGTTGTTATGGAAAATGGAAAGGAAGTTTTTGGAGAAGAATATCCAGCTTCGCCAAAAGGCTTTTTTAAAAGATTTATAAAGTTAACAAGAGAGTTTACAAAAAATGAAAATGAACTTAGCTTTTCACAAATTATTAAACTTTTTAAACCGATTTTATCCGATGTTGGTTCAATAATTTTTGCGGGTAAAATTTCTGAAAATGCTCCAGAAAAAAATACTTAAAAACTTTGAAAAATAGTTGACTTTTAATAAAAGTAATGTTAAAATAATTAGGTACATTTAATAATGTATAGTTATGTGCATTTTTAAAGAAAAATATTGAGGAGGTGAAGAAATGCCAACTATTAACCAGTTAATTAAACAAGGAAGACAAAAAGCTGTAACTAAATCAAAAGCACCAGCATTAAGTTTCAATTTTAATACTCTTAAAAAGAGAAGTACTGCTAGTGAATCACCACAAAAAAGAGGTGTATGTACAGCTGTAAGAACTGTAACTCCTAAAAAACCTAACTCAGCGTTACGTAAGGTTGCCAGAGTTAGATTAACAAACGGAATGGAAGTTGCAGCTTATATTCCAGGTATAGGTCATAACCTACAAGAACATAGCGTTGTGCTTATTAGAGGTGGAAGAGTAAAGGACCTTCCAGGGGTTAGATACCACATTATCAGAGGTACATTAGATACTGCAGGTGTAGCTAACAGAAAGCAAGGAAGATCTAAATACGGAGCTAAAAGACCTAAATAATTAAACTGATGTGGCAGAAATGTTTTATTAATTAAAGAATTTAACTTTATAATACATACATTTGTGTGCTTGTCAGCAAAATCAATCGCTGAGTACCAGTGATACTACTAATATAGTAAGGAGGGAAGAAAGGTGCCAAGAAAAGGACATGTTCCAAAGAGAGAAGTAATGCCGGATCCAATTTACGGAGATGTGGTTGTTACTAAACTTATAAACAACATTATGCTTGATGGTAAAAAAGGAACTGCTCAAGCAATAGTTTACGGTGCATTTGAAATCGTAAAAGAAAAAACTGGCGAAGAACCAACTGAAGTTTTCAGAAAAGCTTTAGAAAATATCATGCCTGTTTTAGAAATTAAAGCAAGACGTATAGGTGGGGCGACATACCAAGTGCCTATTCAAGTTAGACCTGAAAGAAGACAAACTTTAGGTTTAAGATGGTTAGTAACTTACTCTAGAAATAGAGGAGAAAAAACTATGAAAGAAAGACTTGCAAAAGAAATCTTAGATGCAGTTAACAATACTGGATCAAGTGTTAAGAAGAGAGAAGATACTCATAAGATGGCTGAAGCTAACAAGGCTTTTGCACATTACGGATTCTAATATAGGATTTTATTTAAAAGGAAAGGGGAAATGCTATTGTGGCAAGACAATATTCACTTGAAAATACAAGAAATATTGGTATAATGGCGCATATCGATGCTGGTAAAACAACAGTAACTGAAAGAATGCTTTATTATACAGGAAAGATCCACAAAATAGGTGATACTCACGAAGGTGCTGCACAAATGGACTGGATGGAGCAAGAAAAAGAAAGAGGTATCACTATTTGTTCAGCTGCTACAACTTGTGTATGGAATGATACAAGAATTAACATCATTGACACTCCGGGACACGTTGACTTTACAGTAGAAGTTGAAAGATCTTTAAGAGTTCTTGACGGCTCAGTTGCACTTTTTGATGCAAAGAGCGGTGTAGAACCACAATCAGAAACTGTTTGGAGACAAGCAGATAAATATGGCGTACCACGTATTTGCTTTATAAATAAAATGGATGCGACTGGAGCTAACTATTATGACTCTATCGAAACTATTAAGGATAAGTTAAAAGCTAATCCGGTTCCTGTTCAAATTCCTATTGGAGCTGAATCAGAATTCGTTGGAGTTATTGACTTAATTTCAATGCACGCTATTATTTATAAAAATGACTTAGGTACAGATATAGAAGAAACTGATATTCCAGATGCTTATAAAGATAAAGCTGAAGAATATCGTCAAAACTTATTAGAAGCCTTAGCTGAAACAGATGAGTTTATTATGGAAAAATATTTAGAAGGAGAAGCTATTTCACCATCTGAATTAAGAGAAGCTATAAGAAGAGCTACTATTAATCTATCAATAAACCCAGTACTTTGTGGTTCAGCTTATAAAAACAAAGGGGTACAACCTTTATTAAATGCTATCGTGGCTTATATGCCATCTCCATTAGACATTCCTTCTATTAAGGGTGTTGATGACAATGAAGAAGAAACAGAAAGACATGCTTCAGATGAAGAACCTTTCTCAGCGTTAGCATTTAAAATCGTAGCTGACCCATTTGTTGGAAAGCTTGCATATTTCAGAGTTTATTCAGGAACTTTAGAAGCTGGTTCTTATGTATATAACTCAACAAAAGGTAAAAAAGAAAGAATTGGTAGAATTCTTATGATGCATGCTAATAAGAGAGAAGAAGTTGATAGTGTATCAGCTGGGGACATTGCTGCTGCAGTTGGTCTTAAAGACACTACAACAGGGGATACTCTTTGTGATATGAATAGCCATGTAATCTTAGAAAAAATGGAATTCCCAGAACCGGTTATTTCTGTTGCTATCGAACCAAAGACAAAAGCATCTCAAGAAAAAATGAGTATAGCTTTACACAAATTAGCTGAAGAAGACCCTACTTTCAGAACTTATACTGATGAAGAAACTGGTCAAACAATTATCTCAGGTATGGGTGAATTACACTTAGAAATCATCGTTGATAGACTTTTAAGAGAATTCAAAGTAGAAGCTAATATAGGAAATCCACAAGTTTCTTACAGAGAATCTATTTCTAAAGAATCTGATGCTGAAGGAAAGTATGTAAGACAATCTGGTGGTAGTGGACAATACGGACACTGTAAAATTAAAATTGAACCTCAAGAACCTGGTAAAGGATTTGAGTTTGTAAATAATATCGTTGGTGGTTCTATTCCAAAAGAATATATCGGACCAGTTCAAAAAGGTATTGAAGAAGCAACTCAAGCAGGTGTACTTGCCGGATACCCTGTTTTAGATGTTAAAGTTACTTTATACGATGGTTCATACCATGAAGTTGACTCATCTGAAATGGCATTTAAGATTGCAGGTTCAATGGCATTTAGAGAAGCTGTTAGAAAAGCAGCTCCGGTTTTATTAGAACCAATGATGAAAGTTGAAATAACAACTCCGGATGAATATTTAGGAGATGTTATGGGTGATGTTTCATCAAGAAGAGGTAGAATCCAAGGAATGAATCCTAAGAATGGTGTTCATGTACTTGATGCATTCATACCTTTAGCAGAAATGTTTGGATATGCAACTGACTTAAGAAGTAATACTCAAGGTCGTGCAACATATTCAATGCAATTCGATCATTATGAAAAAGTGCCTCAAGCAATTTCTGAAAAAGTAATTGGCGAGAGAGCAAAAAAATAGATTAGGAGGATTTTAGTAAAATGGCTAAGCAAAAATTTGAAAGAACTAAACCACACGTTAATATCGGAACTATCGGTCACGTTGACCATGGTAAAACTACTTTAACTGCAGCTATCACTTTAGTATTAAATAAAAGATTTGGTACTGGTGAATTCGTTGATTATGCAAACATCGATAAAGCTCCAGAAGAAAGAGAAAGAGGAATCACAATTTCAACTTCTCACGTTGAATATGAAACAGCAAACAGACACTATGCACACGTTGACTGCCCAGGACACGCCGACTATGTAAAGAACATGATTACAGGTGCTGCTCAAATGGACGGAGCTATCTTAGTAGTAAGTGCTGCTGATGGTCCAATGCCTCAAACAAGAGAACATATCTTACTTGCAAGACAAGTAGGTGTTCCAAAAATCGCTGTTTTCTTAAACAAAGAAGACCAAGTTGATGACCCAGAATTAATCGAACTTGTTGAAATGGAAGTTAGAGAATTATTAAATGAATATGAATATGATGGAGATAACACTCCAATCGTAGTTGGTTCAGCTTTAAAAGCTCTTGAAGAACCAGATGGAGAATGGGGAGACAAAATCGTTAAATTAATGGAAGAAGTTGACGCATTCATTCCTGAACCAGTTAGAGATATCGACAATCCATTCTTAATGCCAGTAGAAGACGTATTCTCAATCACAGGTAGAGGAACTGTTGCTACAGGTAGAGTAGAAAAAGGTAAAGTAAAAATTCAAGATAACGTTGAATTAGTAGGTTTAACTGAAGAAAGAAGAACAGTTGTAGTAACTGGTGTTGAAATGTTCAAGAAAATGTTAGACGAAGCTGCTGCCGGAGATAACATTGGACTTCTTTTAAGAGGTGTTCAAAGAAACGAAATCCAAAGAGGACAAGTTCTTGCTAAACCAGGAACAATTAACCCACATACTAAATTCGAATCAGAAGTTTACGTATTAACTAAAGAAGAAGGTGGAAGACATACTCCATTCTTCTCAGGATACAGACCACAATTCTACTTCAGAACAACTGACGTAACTGGTAATATCCAATTAGAAGAAGGCGTTGAAATGGTTATGCCAGGAGATAACGCTAAATTCATAATCGAATTAATCACTCCAATCGCTATTGATGAAGGTTTAAGATTTGCCATCAGAGAAGGCGGAAGAACAGTAGGTTCAGGAGTTGTTACTAAGATTTTAGGATAATTTAAGTGATAATTTCTAAAAGGGAACTTTAAGTTCCCTTTTTTTATGTAAATATTTTATCTTGATAAATTATATAATTTTCACAATGAATAATTATACAATAAACTTTATTTATTTTCAGTTTTATATACTTCAAATCGTGAAATAAAATAGAGAATATAAAGATGATTTTTCAAGTCGATAAGCCTTGCAAGTTTTGAATTTTTATGTTAATATATCTAAAGAAATCGTTATTATCAAGGGGGAAGTATGAAAAAAGAATTAAGAATAATATTTGTAATAGGCTTTAGTTTGTTTGCAATGTTTTTTGGTGCCGGGAACTTAATATTTCCAACATTTTTGGGTTATTCTTCAGGCTCTTACTGGCCAATAGCTTTTATTTTGTATATGGCTGCAGATGGACTTTTAGCAATGGTATCGCTTTATTGCGTATTTAGTTGTGGTGGTATTACAGAATTCGTTAAACCTTTAGGAAAGTATTTAGGAACTATTATTTTGGTTTGTATATCTTTATGTATAGGACCTCTAGTTGCAATTCCAAGAACTGGAGCAATTACATATAATTTAGGCGTTGCAAATTTTGGATTTAAAAGTTTGGTTATAACAACTGCCGTATTTTTTATTGCTACATATTTTATTTGTATAAAATCTGAAAAAATTGTTGATTTTATTGGTAGATATTTAACTCCTACATTATTAGCATTTTTAATTATTATGGTTATAACAGGAATTATATCTCCGGTTGGAGAAATTCAAGCTGGACAAAATTTACAAAAAGTAATGTATGAATCATTTATAAATGGTTTTCAAACTTTAGATGGACTTGGTGCAGGACTTTTTAATGCTGTTATTGTAAATGCTTTGATTTTTTATAATATAAAGAAAGATAGAGAAAAGAAAGTAATTTTATCTTCTTCAATTATAGCTTTCATCTGTTTAAGTATAGTTTATTGTGGACTTTGTTACTTAGGAGCAAGTTCAAGACTTAATGTTGCAAATGCAGAAAATGGTACAGATATTTTACTTAGCTTTACAGGATTATTATTTGGTCGTTCCGGTGTTTTGATGCTTTCTGTAATAGTAATTTTAGCTTGTTTAACTACTTCAGTTGCTCTTACAGGAGGAGTTGCAGAATATTTTTCAGAATTAATACCGAAAATTCCTTATAAAATTTGGCTTATGATAGTTTGTTTTGCAAGTTTTATTTTCTCATGTTTGGGTGTAGATGCGATAATAAAATTGGCAATTCCACTTTTATTTACATTATATCCACCAATTATTATATTGATTTTAACAAGTGTATTTAGAAATAAATTCCCTTGTAATAATGCGATAAAATATTCAGCAATACTTGCTATAATCATCGGATTTATCACTGTATTGAATGATACTTTTGGAGGTTTGGGTTTTATAAAATTACTACCTCTTAGTTCTTTAAGTTTTGGATATTTAATTCCTTCATTAATTGTTTTTGTTGTCATTGCATTTTTTGAAAAGAACAGCGGAGATAATATTGATGTTCCAAAGGTATTAAATACGAGAATAACTTTACATGACGAAGATGTTGGAATGCTTTATTATATATCTGAAAAAATTGACGAACCGAAGTCAGAAGTTATTAGAAAAGCAATTAAGAATTTGTATGATGAATTAAAAGATAAAGAATAAAAATCTACATATGCTTGGTATAGTAATGGAAAAACAATAAAAATAGAGAAAAGAAAGGGTGATACGTTTGTATCACCTATTATTTTTTTTTTGCTTGGTTTGCAACTGAATTTATTTTTGCATTTATTGCATCTTGATTTCCTAAGTAATATTTATTTGTAACTTTGAAATTGTCATCAAATTCATAAACTAAAGGAACGCCTGTTGGAATATTTACAGAAATTATTTCTTCATCTGTTAGGTTGTCTAAATATTTAACTAATGCTCTTAATGAGTTTCCATGAGCAGTGATTAAAACTCTTTTTCCGTCTAACATATCTTTTTTAATAACTTCATTGAAATAAGGAATAACTCTTTCGATAGTATTTTTTAAACTTTCATTATAAGGTAATTCGCTCCTTTCAACATTTCTATAAGCCTCTTGGTTATGAGGACATCTTTTATCATTTTCTTCAAGTGCTGGCGGTGGTACGTCAAAAGACCTTCTCCAAAGTTTTACTTGTTCTTCTCCGTATTTTTCAGCAGTTTCTGCTTTATTTAATCCTTGCAAAGCACCATAATGTCTTTCGTTTAATTTCCAAGTTTTGATAACTGGTAACCATTGTCTATCCATTCTTTCTAAGACGATATTTAAAGTATTTATAGCTCTTTTTAGGTATGAACAGTAGCATACATCAAAGTCAAATTCGTTGTCTTTTAATGCAAATCCGGCCTCGTTTGCCTCGATAACGCCTTTGTCTGAAAGACCTACATCAGTCCAACCTGTGAATAAATTTAATTTATTCCATTCGCTTTCTCCATGTCTTATTAAAACTAATTTCATTTTAAAAACTCCTTTAATTTTTCTTATATTAATTATATTACAAATATTTAAACTTTACAAGATAAAAACTTGTCTAATATCTTTTTTGATGATAAAATATAAATAATTTATATTATCAAATAGGAGAAATTATGAAACAACCGTAAAAGTGGGGAGATGCTTTTGTGTGTTTCTATGTTTTAATAGCAAGTCATTTTTATTCACTTGGAGATGAAGAATATAGAGAAAAAGTTAATAAACTTGTAAAATCATTAATTTGATTAGAATAGTTAAATTGTGATATAATCTTAATTGATAATTATTTTTGGAGGATTTATGTTAAAAAAACATTCATATAAAATTAGAGCTATGCCATATTTGATATGGACGGTTCTTTTTACGGTGATACCTTTGTTTTTTATCATTTATTATTCTTTTAAGGTTAAGGATAAAAATTTTGTTTTCACTTTGGATAATTACAAAAAATTTTTTACACCGACTTATGTAAAAATTATTTTTGTTTCTTTAAAATTATCTTTGATTTCAACTTTTTTATGTTTTCTTTTTGGATTTCCAGCAGGACTTTTCCTTAGTAGAATAAAGGGAGAAAAGCGAAGAAATATTTTTGTATTATTTTTTATTATGCCTTTGTGGACTAACTTTTTGCTTAGAACATACTCTTGGATGAGTATTTTTAGAGAACAGGGGATAATAAATCAAATGCTTATAAATATTGGTATTATTAGCCAACCGATAAAGTTTTTAAACAATAATTTTGCGATTATTATAGGAATGATTTACAATTTTTTACCTTTTATGGTACTTCCAATCTATACTGCACTTATTAATATTGATAAGGAATATATCGAATGTGCAAAAGATTTAGGGGCAAGGGGTAAAGATTTGTTTTTTAGAATTCTTTTGCCACTCAGCTTTAAGGGAGTAATTTCAGGTTGCATTATGGTCTTTATGCCTTCAGTTACGACTTTTATAATTTCCGACTTGCTTGGTGGTAGTCAAAATATGCTTGTCGGAAATTTAATTCAAAGGGAATTTTTACAAGCGAGAAATTGGGAAACGGGCTCAAGCATTTCTATAATTATGATTTGTATAATTTTTGCAAGTCTTTTTATTTTTAAAAAACTTGTAAAACAATCAGAAAATGAAATTTCAGAAGGGTTTAGGATATGGTAAAAAAAGCGTTAGAAAAAATTTATCTCTATTTTTGTTATGTATTTTTATATATGCCAATAATATTTATGATGATTTTTTCTTTTAATGAATCAAGATATAACAAGTCTTTTACTGGCTTTAGTTTGAAATGGTATGCAGAGCTTTTTAAAGATGAATCCATTATGAAAGTTTTTTACCAAACTCTTATCATAACTGGAATTGCAACGATTTTTGCACTTTTAATAGGAACTCTTGGTGCTTGGTCGATTTACAAGGTAGTTAGTTCGAAACTTAGAAGTTTTTTTACAAATGTAAGCTATATACCACTTATATTGCCGGACATTGTAATTGCCATTGGAATGATAATTTTGTATGTATTTTTTAATTTTGATTTTGGATATATCACAATAATTTTATCACATATAATCTTTAATGTTCCTTTTGTGGTTTTTGCTATTTTGCCTAAACTTTTGACCTTTGATAAAAGACTATATGATGCAGGTATGGACTTAGGGGCAAGACCTTTTCAAGTGTTTAGAAGAGTTGTTTTGCCACAATTAGTTCCGAATTTAATCGCAAGTGCATTGATTTGCATAACTTTATCTTTAGACGATTTTACGGTTAGTTACTTTACTTCAGGAAATGGAGTAATGACGCTTTCCGTTAAAATTTATTCAATGACAAAAAGGGGAATAAGTCCAAAAATAAACGCATTGTCAACTTTATTGTTTGCAAGTATAATTTTAATTTCAACAATAACATATATATTTAAAAATAAAGGAGTAAAAAATGAAAATATTTAAAAAATTATTAGCATTACTATTAGTTTCATCAACAGCAATGACTTTTGCAGGTTGTGGAAAAACTGAGAAAAAAGAAGAAAAGAAAGGCGAAAAAGTAGAACAAAGTTCTGAAAAGAAAGTTTTAAATGTAACAAATACCGACCTTTTCATTGAGCCTGAAACAATTAAGGAATTTGAAAAAGAATATAATTGTAAAGTAAATTACACATTCTTTGAAGAAAACGAAGAATATTACACAAAATTAAAATCAGGTGCTGAAAAGTATGACGTAATTGTAGCAAGTGATTATATGGTTGACACTATGATTAAAGAGGGAATGTTGGAAAAACTTGATAAGAATAAAATTCCAAATATGGAGAAAGTTAAACCGGAATATAGAAAATTAGTTTTTGACCCTACTTTTGAATATTCAGTTCCTTATACAATCGGAAATATCGGAATTGCTTATGATAAATCAAAGCAAGAAAAAGTTGAAAGCTGGGCTGACCTTTGGAGTGAAAAAAATAAAGGCGAAGTTGTAATGCTAGACGGAAGTAGATTTACAATGGCAATCGCTATGATTAAAGAAGGTATTGACCCTAACTCAACAAAAAAAGAAGATATTTTAAAAGCAAGAGATTCTTTAATAGCTCAAAAGAAAATCATAAAAAGCTATGTAGGAGATGACCAAGCTAAAGATAACCTAATTTCAGGAGAATCAAAACTTACTTGTATTTGGGGTGGAGAAGCATTACTTGCAAAAGATGAAAATAAAAATGTAGAATTTGTATTTCCAAAAGAAGGAGCAATTTTCATCTTTGATAACTGGGTAATGCCTAAAGTTTCAGAAAATAAAGAACTTGCTCAAAAGTTCATCGACTTTATGTCAAGACCTGAAATCTCTGCAAGAAATTGTAATGTTGTAAAATACGGCTCACCAATCGAGGGTGCAAGAGAGCTTATGAAAGACGAATTAAAAAATAGTGATATAGTATTCCCTGCAAAAGAAGTATTTGAAAAAGGCTTTATCTTAAAAGATTTAGGAGAATCAAACGAAATATTACAAAATGCGTGGACAGAAATGAAAGCGAAGTAAAGCAAAGAAAAAACAAAAAGGCATCGAAAGATGCCTTTTAAATTGAATTAAAATAAGTGATAAATATTTGATTTAGCATATTTTAATTTAAATGAACAATTTATTAAAGTAATAAAAATATTATAACAAAAATAAAACGTTATCCTATTTCAAACACCTTTGACAAGAGACTTTAATTTTGGTATACTAAAGACAGCTAAAATTTTAGCACAAAATTTATATTTTAGGAGGACAAAATGGAAAGTTCCGAAAAGAAAATCAAATGGCAGGCCCTTGTATTTATGTGTTTCTCAACACTTTGGGGTTTTGGAAATGTTTTAAACGGATATATTTGCTTTCATGGTACTCAAGTAATCTTTTCTTGGTTACTAATGTTTGCATTGTATTTTATTCCGTATGCACTTATGGTTGGTGAACTTGGTTCAGTATTTAAAGATTTAGGTGGTGGGGTAACTTCTTGGATTCAAGAAACTACTAACTCTAAATTAGCTTATTATGCAGGTTGGACTTATTGGGCAGTACATATTACTTATATTGCTGGTAAAGGTTCAGGTGGTCTTAAGGCTTTAAGCTTTATGATTTTTAGAGATGCTAAAGCGTATGATAGTATTCCTACTATTTATGTTCAATTAGCAACATTTGGTGTTTTATTATTATTCTGTTATTTAGCAACTAGAGGTTTAAGCCCTATTAAGAAATTAGCAACTCTTGCTGGTTCAAGTATGTTTGTTTTAGGTATTTTATTTATTCTTATGATGTATGCTGCACCTGTTATCAATCCAAATGGTGGATATTTAAAATTAAACTTCGCATGGAATAACTTATTCCCTAAGGTTGACTTGAACTATTTAAGTAGTTTATCTATCTTAGTATTTGCTGTTGGTGGTATCGAAAAGATTTCACCTTATGTAAATAAAATTGAAGGAGATTCTGCAAAAGAATTCCCTAGAGCAATGATGTTTGCAACTTTAATGGTTGTTATCAGTGCTATCTTTGGTACAGTTGCTATGGGACTTATGTTCGATATTAATGAAATCAATGCAAGTAAAGAAGCATTTGACTCTTATGCAGCAAATGGTGCTTACTGGGCATTCCAAAAATTAGGCGCATATTATGGTGTTGGTGATTTATTATTAATCATTTACTCAGCAGCTAATACTGTTGGACAATTCTCAACATTATTAATCAGTATTGATGCTCCTTTAAGAATGTTATTAGAAGACCCTAATGCAAGTCAATACATCCCAACAAAATTGTTAAAGAAGAACGACAAAGGTGCTTATGTAAATGGTATCGTATTAGTTGCAGTTTTAGGTGGAGCAATCATCTTAGCTCAATCTTTCGTTCCTGGTGCTACTACAGTTCTTAGACAACTTACTCGTCTTAACGGTGTAGTAATGCCAATGAGATATATGTGGGTATTCGTTGCATACATTGCTCTTAGATATGGTAAAGAAGAACTTGACAGACATTACAGATTTGTTAAGAGTAGAGGCGTTGGATTATTCTTCGGTGCTTGGTGTTTCTTAGTAACATTAGCTTGTTGTTTACTTGGAATGTACTCAAAAGACAGCTTTGAAATGGTATTAAAGATTATAACTC
The DNA here is from genome assembly GCF_001553085.1 of Parvimonas sp. KA00067. Taxonomy (NCBI): domain Bacteria; kingdom Bacillati; phylum Bacillota; class Tissierellia; order Tissierellales; family Peptoniphilaceae; genus Parvimonas; species Parvimonas sp. KA00067. The sequence continues at coordinate 178,186 of NZ_KQ960151.1, forward strand.
CAGCAGTTTTAGTTGCTTTAGGTTTAATCTTACCAATTCTTAGAAAAAGGGAAGACAATAAATAAATTTAGATAATAAAATTTAGATTATAAAGAAATAAAGGAACTTTGGTTCCTTTATTTTCTTTGAAATATATTTAATGATTTTAAATTTAATAATTGGGGTAAATTTAAAATTATAGGGGGTATTGATATGAATAATATTGAAATTACAAAAGAATTATTAAGTTTTATTGATTCAAGTAAAAGTATGTTTCATACTGTTGATACAATGAAAAAATATTTTGATAAAGCAGGCTATACATTTTTACCTGAAAATGCAAAATGGGAAATCAAAAAAGGTGGAAACTACTATACTACAAGAAATAATTCAAGTATATTAGCTTTCCAAGTAGGAGAAGAACTTAGCGACTATCACTTCCAAATAACAGCTGCCCACAGCGACTCTCCAACATATAAAGTTAAAGCTGTTCCTGAAATGGATGCACCGGGCGAACATTTAAAACTAAATGTTGAAGGTTACGGCGGAATGATTGACTCAACTTGGTTTGACAGACCTTTAAGTCTTGCAGGAAGAGTTTTAGTTAGAGAAAACGGAAAAATTGTAAATAAATTATTCTATATAGATAAAGATATTTTAATGATTCCAAATGTTGCAATTCATTTAAACAGAGAAATAAACAATGGCTATGCTTACAATAAGCAAATTGATTTATTACCTTTATTTTCTGCTGGAGAATTAAAGAAAGGTGACTTTGACAAAATGGTTGCAGATGAACTTGGAGTTGATGTTACAGATGTTATTTCAAAAGATTTATTCTTAGTAAATCGTCAAAGACAATGCATCTGGGGATATAAAGATGAATTTGTTTCAACACCTAAACTTGATGACTTACAATGTGCATTCACTTCAATGAAAGCATTTTTAGATGCTAAAAATCCAAAGGCTATAAATGTTTGTGCTGTATTTGACAACGAAGAAGTTGGTTCAAATACAAAACAAGGTGCAATGTCAACATTTATGAAAGATGCTTTAAAGAGAATTAATGCTTCTCTTGGATTTGGAACTGATGAATATCATCAAGCAGTAGCAAAATCTTTCTTAGTTAGCTGTGATAACGCTCATGCAGTTCATCCAAACCATGCTGAGCTTTATGACCCAACAAATAGAACTTTTATGAACAAAGGTATTGTTATAAAAGAGGCTGCAAATCAAAAATATACAACTGATGCTTTCAGTAGAGCAGTATTCTTAGAAATTTGTAAAAAGGTTGAAGTTCCTACACAATTCTTTGCAAACAGATCTGATAAAGTTGGTGGGTCAACTCTTGGAAACTTATCAAATATTCAAGTTAGTTTACATGCTTTAGATATAGGGGTTGCACAACTTGGAATGCACTCAAGTTTTGAAACTTGTGGTATCAAAGATACAGGATATATGGTTACTGCATTAAAAGAATTCTTCTCAAGCAATATTAAAATTGACTGTGCAGACGGAGTGATTTTTGAATAATGTCAAGAAGAATTACACCAAAAGAAATAGCTGAAGATAAGTCAAAAATTTCTTTGACAGGATTAACCATAATTATGATGGGAACTTTGTTTATATATTTTTTATGGGCTGTTATAAATAGTAAATTTTTAGTAAACTTTAGTATAGATGCATTAGTTGGAGTAGTTGCTATCGTTATTTTAATTAGAAATTTAAAAGTAAAATACAGTATAATAAAAAAATATACAAGTGAAAAACAATTTATGATTTTAGATTTAGTAGCTTTTACTCTATGCTTTTTAATAAAAGTTGTAGTAAAAATTCCTTTTGACTTTTCTTTAATCATTTTGTTAATTTCACATTATGCGACAAAGCAAATATTTAATAAAATAGTAAAATAAGGTTACTACACAATAAAAATCAGAGAGAATTGTTTTAAATAATTCTCTCTTTTTTTGTTTTCTTATTTTAAAATAAGGGTATTCTTTAACTAGATATAGAGAAAATGTGAAATCAATTTAGAAGTATTAAAAAATAAATTTAAAGGAGGATTTTTATGAAACCATTTATTTACGATATTCCTGTTAAGGTATATTTTGGAGAAGGACAACTTTCCAATCTTGGAAGAGAATTGTCAAAATATGGAAAAAAAGTTTTATTAACTTATGGAGGAGGTTCCATTAAAAAGATTGGACTTTATGATGAAGTTATAAAAGAAATAAGAGATGCAGGACTTGAAGTTTTTGAACTTTCAGGTATAGAACCTAATCCTAGAATAGAATCTGTTAGAGAGGGTGCTAGAATATGTAAGGAAGAAAATATTGACGTGGTTCTTGCTGTTGGTGGAGGTTCAACAATTGATGCCTCAAAATTTATTTGTGCTGGAGCAAAAGTTGATTTTGACCCATGGGATTTTCTTGATTTAGAAAAAAGAGCAAAAATAGAAGATGCATTGCCACTTTTAACTATACTAACACTTTCAGCAACAGGCTCTGAAATGGATAATGATGGAGTTATTTCAAATCTTAAAACAAATGAAAAATTAAGTAATGGTTCAATGTGTATGTTACCAAAAGTTTCATTTCTTGACCCTACAAATACATACAGTGTAAGTGAGTATCAAACTGCTTGTGGGTCGGCAGATATTTTAAGTCATATCCTAGAAGTTTATTTTACAACAGAAAATGATTTATTTATGCTTGATTGTGTTATGGAAGGTCTTATGAAAACAGTTATAAAATATGCTCCGATAGCAATGAAAGACCCTACAAACTATGAGGCTCGTGCTAATTTAATGTGGGCATCTTCATGGGCAATAAATGGTTTTGTAAATGGAAGTAAATCAACTGCTTGGAGTTGCCACCCAATGGAACACGAACTTTCAGCTTTTTATGATATAACTCATGGACACGGACTTGCAATCTTAACTCCACGTTGGATGAAATATTGTTTAAATGATGAAAATATATATAAATATGTTCAATTTGGAGTTAATGTTTTTGACATAGATAAAAATCTTTCTGATAGAGAAATTGCAGAAAAAGCCATTGAAAAACTTTCAGAATTTTTATTTAATGACTTAAAATTACAAAGCACATTAAAAGATATAAATATTGATGATAAAAATTTTTCTATTATGGCTAAAAAGGCTTGTAAAGGAAAAGAAAGTATAAAAGGCTTTAAAGAATTAACACCTGAAGATGTAGAAAATATTTTTAGAATGTGTTTGTAAACTTTAGTATAATTTTTTTAAAATAATTAAATAAAAACCCCACCCTTCCACGATGCGTCGCATCGAGTGGGTGCCCGGGAACCTTGTTGTTTCACAATAAAAACTCGTCTAACATTTTTAGATGAGTTTTTTTATACAATATAGAATATTTGATATGAAAATAATTTAATAAAAATTTTTTCATAATAAAAAGCTCCTTAAATAATAAATACGATATTTTAAAATTTCAATTATAAAACCTCAAATTATCTTGCTATATAATATAATTTTATTTTATATCAATATAAGATGAAAAATACTAGTTATTATATTTGACAAAAAATAACAATTATGATATTCTCGTAGTAACGATTTACCTAGAAGAGAAAGTAAATAGATAAATTGATTTTCTGAAATGTATTTTATATAAAATGTTTTTTTTGTTGCGTTTTGCTTTGGAGGTATTTATGTGTAATTTGTTTTTTAAATATTTTATTAAACAGAAGAAAAATATTCTGTTTCTTATTATAATTATAATTATTGGAACTGTTATATCTTCTATTTCAAAAATTGAAAATAATAAAAATAAGGAAGAACAAATTTTTAGCAGAGAAAGAGTTATAGATATATTTAAACAGGACATTAAAGAGGTTGATAAAGATTTAGAAAGCGATAATATTTCAGATGAAGAAAAAATAGAATTAAATAATATAAAAAAAAGAAAAATTAAAAGTATAAATGGTTATGAAGGAATAATCCAAAATATTAAAAATGAAAATTGGCGTGTATTATATGAAGATGAATTAAAACATTTTTTAGATCCCAACGGAAATTTTATTTCAAAAGGATTTGTAAAAAAGGGAGTAAGTTATACTGTAGATCGGTTGACAGTAGAGATAACATACGAAATATTGAAGTATTTAAAGGAAAATAATATTCCATCAGCTCATCCTTTGAATATACAGAGAACAGAATTTGATCAACCTAGAACTTCAGAAGAAAGTAATCTTCTTGACTATTATAGCAAAAAAACACTAGTTGGAACTTCACATAGATTATGGGATTTTTTTACAAATAATTTAGTGTTAATATATACTTTTATAATTGTTGTAACTTTTGGTATCCTATTTTCTAAGTTAGAGGAGAGTCAAAATAAAACAATTAGATTTTTAAAAACATCTGGGGCAAGTAAATTTAGGATTGTATCGTCGGGACTTTTAACGGGTGGAATTTTAACAATTATGCTTGGACTATTGATACCTGCAATATTTTTTGGAATAGAATTTTTAATAAGCGGTTCGTCATCTTTTAAATATCCGATTACAACTTATATTGTAAAAAATGATTATTATTCACTTATGAGTTTTGGATATAAGATTGTTCCAATATCTGATGTTTTAACAAAAAGTTTGATTTTGTTCTTGCTCTATGGACTATTTATTTTCCTTGTTACAAGTACAATTTCAACTTTTGTAAAATCAAGTATAAAATCCATTATTTTATCCTTTGGAGTTATAGCAACATTACAGATGTTTAATAAATGGTATAATCCGTTTTCATACTGGAGAGTTGGGAAAATTGCAGACGGTAGTATAAATTTTTTATTTAAAACAATCACTTACAGTTTTGATAAATCTTGTAAAATTTTAGCAATTGGAATTTGTATTTTAACAATTTTATTGATTTGTATAGCTTTTATTCAAGATAGAAGGAGGAATGGATATGCCTAGTTTGTGTATAAAAAATCTTACTAAAAGATATGGAGAGAATGTAGTTTTAAATGATTTATCTTTAGAACTTGAAAATGCAGAGGTTTGGGCTTTGGTTGCACCTAATGGAACTGGAAAAACCACTCTTTTGGATTGTATTACAAATTTGAATAGCTATCAATCCGGACAGATTACTGTAAATGGCATAGATAATAGGGATAATGCTATTTTTAAAAAATTGTCATATTTACAGGATGCAAGTATTTTATTTCCGAATTTAACAGGACTTGATCATTTGAAATTTGTTGCAAATATACAAAAATTGCCAAAGACTAGAATAAAAGAAATTGTAAGTTTAACAAAGATTGAAAAATTTTATAAAAGAGCTGTAAAGACATATTCTTTGGGAATGAAACAGAGATTACTTTTGGCTATTGCTCTTATTAATAATCCTGAAGTTTTACTGCTTGACGAACCTTTTAACGGACTTGATCCTAGCAGTCAAATAGAGCTTAGAGTTATGTTAAAGGAAATATCAGAAAGAGGAACTCTAGTAATTTTATCTACACATTTTTTAGGAGAAATTAGCCAATTAACTGATAATCTTCTATTCTTAAAAGATAAAAAAATTGTCAAAAAAATTGTAGAAGATGAATTTTTAATCTATGCAATTGATACTACTTCCAATGATCAATCTTTAGAAATTTTATCTCCATTTGTAGTAAGTGCTGAAATTGAAAAAGATATGATTATTTGTCAATTTAAAAAGAATTCTTTTGACGATGCAATTAAGGCAATACAGGATAAAGGCATAAAATTAATTAAAATAAGAGAGCATATAAATGCTTCTGAACAGATGTATCAAAGACTGTTTGCTCAGTAGGTGAATGTTATGAATACTTTGATATTAGAATGTAAAAAATTTATTAGAAGTAGAATATTTGTAGTAATTTTAGGAGTTATATTAGTTTTATTAGCTTCTCTATTTTATAAAAATTATTTAAATTATCAACAAGTTGATACAGATAAAAAGCATGAATTACTCATGATTAAGGAAGAAATATCGTTAATTTTATATCCGGGTGATGGAAAGTCTCCTAGTATATATTCTGGTGATAAAGATAAAATGGATTTGTTAAAAAAATCTCTTGAAATATCAGAAAAGACTTTAAAACTAAAGCACAGCGGAGATGATAGAGGCTATATGGAAAGTGCAATTTTGATGTACGAAAAAATCATTGAAATCAAAGAAAATGAAATAAATTTTTCTATGTCAAAAAGTTATGCTAATCACGAAAAAGAAAGGTTATCAGAAGTAATAAAAGCAAACGGAACTTTTCAATATGAAGAAGCCCCTTTAGATGGAGTTTTGCTTGAATATAATAATATAAAGTATATTCTAGCTGTAATTTTTTTGATGGCTCTATCTTACTTCTTTATAACAACTTATTTAGATTTTTATTATCATAAGGGATTTTTATTTACACTTCCAATGAAAAAGACGAGTTTTATAATTGGAAAGGCTATGATTTCTTTTGCTATTAATATTATATTGATAATAAGTCAGTTTGGGTTAAGTTTAGTTTTTTCTTATCTTTGGAAGTGGAAAAATGCTTTTAATTATCCTGTGTTTTCTGATTTGACAGGTGGATTTTTACCTGTTAATAAGGCTATAATTAATTATGTGGGAATAGAAATCGGAATATGTTTTGTTGCATTGATTATTTCTACTGTTTTTTACAGCTTATATATAAAAATTAAAAAATAAAAATTTTACTGTAAAATGAAAATCATTTTACAGTTTTTTTTATTGTGAAAATTTAATTTTGAAAAATTTTTTATTATTAGAAAATTATGTATTTTTAGGAAAATTTTGTGAATTTATTTTCCTTAACTGTTTTATTTTATTAAAAACTGTGATATAATTATGTTGAGTTTTGTAAACGATTTAATTTTAATTTAAAGGAGTGATAATATGTCAGTACCTACTATAAAGGACGTAGCTAAGTTAGCAGGGGTTTCCATTTCAACTGTTTCAAGAGTAATGAATGAATCTAAACCGGTCAGCCCTGAATCAAGAAGAAAAGTTTTAGATGCTATAAAAAAATTGGATTTTAAGCCTAATGAATTGGCAAGAAGTCTTGTAATGAGAAAATCAAATATGATTGGTGTTATTGTAAAGGATATCGGTATTTCTTATATGGCACAAATCGTTAGAGGAATTGAAGAAATTGGAAGAATGTATAATTACGATATTTTGCTTTCAAGCACATACGGAGATATTGAGGCAGAGCATAAGATTATCGAATTTATGTGTACTAAACAAGTTGAAGGGATAATTATGATAAGTGAAAAGATTAATCCTGAAACTTTGTTTAAATTAAAGAGCAAAAATATTCCTTTTGTAAGACTTGATAAATTTTACGAATATACAGATGAACATACAGTTAGTATAGATTACAAATCAACTTGTAATAAGATGACAAATTATCTTGTAGATGAAGGTCATAATAGTATTGTTTTCATTAGTGAAGATGTTACAAGTAGAATTGGTAGAGAAAAACTTGCGGGTTTCAATGAAGGTGTTGCGAAAAGAAAAGTTAAGTCAGCACTTATCAATGCAAAGGATATAACAGTTCAAACAGGTTATGATATGGGAGAAGAAATTTTCAAACTTATCAAGGAAAATAATTCAACTGTTGTATTTGCAAGTGAAGATTCACTAGCTATTGGTTTCATCAGTTATTGTTACGATAACGGTCTTAAAGTTCCACAAGACATTTCAGTTGCAGGTTTCGGTGATGACTTAATCGCATCAATTTACAGACCGGCGCTTACAACAATAGAAGAGCCATACTATGATATGGGTGCAATTTCTATGAGAAAGTTGATTAAGGAACTTAGAAATGAAGAAAAACTTAAAGATGTTACAATTCTTCCTTCAAGAATAGTTGAAAGAGGTTCAGTTGCAACATTTACTAAGAAAAACAAATAAATATTTTAAATTATGCTCTTCTTTTTGAAGAGCTTTTTTTAAAGAAAAGAGGTGATTTTATGGGGATATATAAAGCTGTTCGTGATGGTTTTAAAAAGGCTAAAACCAGATTTTTGTTCGGTAGTATTTTTAATATTTTAAGTAGTTTTATTTTAATTTATTTGGTAGTTTTAATTGGAAATATAGTTGATTTGTTAAAAGATGCGAACTTTAGTCCTGGTATAATATATAAGAAGGCTATATTTGCTATCATTTTGGGAATTATAAACTTTTTTAGTTTTATGGTTTTCTCCTATGTATCATATGGTTCCGGAGCAAAACTTAAAATGTATTATAAGGATATAATTTTTAGAAAAATTTTGAGAAAATCTCCGGATTTTTTTCAAAAAAATACCGCTGGAGATGTAATTGGGCTTGCAGATAATGAAACAAGGTTTATCTATGATTATTTTACATTTGGAATTTTGATGATGAGTGATTCTGTTGTTATGCCAACAATATGTGCTTTTTACTTAATATTTTTTATTTCTTGGAAACTTACTATTGCAATTATGATTCCTTTTGCTTTTACCATATTAATAACTAATATGTTGAGTAAAAAAGTCGGGAAAGTTAATGAAGAAATGAATAAGACTTTTGGTAAATCAAGTCAAGAAATTTTAGAAATAATTGAAGGTATAAAACTTATAAAGAGTTATGTAAATGAAGAAGTTAGACAAAAAAATATTTCTAAAATAATTAAATATTATTTTGATTTAGCTTATATGGAATCACAACTTTGGGCTTATTCTTTTATTTTAAACTCTTTAATTAGGACAGTTTCTATGGTTATCGGATTGTTTTATGGAGCATTTTTAATTAGAAGCGGGGATATATCTATTGGAAAATTAGTTGCATTTTTTGGATTATGCGATTTCTTAGCTTGGTCGTTTTGGGGACTTGGAGATTGTATAAATACTTACAAAAGAGCTTTAGTTTCTGTAAATAGAATAAATCTTTTACTTGATGATAAAACTGAAATTGAAAACGGAAATAGAATATTAGAAGATTTTTCTACTTTGGAATTTAAAAACTTTAATTTTAACTATCCGGCTACAAATGAAAGTTCTCTAGAGGATATTAGTTTTAAACTTGAAAGAGGAAAGACTCTAGGAATTGTTGGTAAAAGTGGAAGTGGTAAAAGTACATTAGTTAAGCAAATTTTAAGATTTTATAATTTTGATAAAAATAAAATTTTTATAAATGATATTCCTTATGAAGATTACGATATTAACTCTGTTAGAAATAAATTTGGATATGTCAGTCAAGAAAATATTTTACTTTCTAAGACTGTTAGAGAAAATATTTTATTTGGAAGTCCTTTAGAAGATGACGAAAAAATTATAAATGTTATAAAAAAAGCGGACTTCTACAAAGATATACAAAATTTAGAAAAAGGCTTAGATACCGTTGTCGGAGAACGAGGACTTGGGCTTTCCGGAGGACAAAAGCAAAGAATTTCTTTAGCTAGAGCTTTGTATAGAAATCCTGAAATTTTGATTTTAGATGATTCATTCTCTGCGATTGATGCGAATACTGAAAGTAAAATTGTAAACTCACTTAAAGAAAATCGAAAAGACAAGACTAATATAATCATTTCTCATAGAATTTCAGCAGTTGAACATTCTGACTTGATTTTAGTTTTGGATAATGGAAAGATAATTGACAGAGGTACTCATGAAGAACTTATTTCAAGAGATTCTTGGTACAAGGAGCAATTTGAGTATCAAAGTTTAGATAAGGAGGAAGAAAATGAAGCATAGTAAAATAAAATTTTTAACTTCTTATCTTTTACAAGAAAAATTACTATTTTTTATTGGTTCAATAGGAACAATTGGTAGAGTTTTTTTGGATGTATATTTACCTACGATAATTTCTTCAGTAATAGACGCTGATTTAGTTAATATGGAGAATTTTAATTCATTCATATTACAAAAGGGACTTTTATATTTGGGATTGAATTTACTTGTTGCAGGAATGCTTATTGTAATTAGATTTTCTTTTAACAAATTAGCTTGTAATATTGCATATAAAATTCAATTTAACTTGGTTAGACGTATGCAAAATTTTAAAATGCAATATTTTGACAGCTCCTATGCGGGAGATTTAGTTTCGAGATTTACAACGGATACAAATACAATAAAGGAATTGTATCAAACACTTTTAAATGAGCTTTTAGCATTTGTTTTAAATTTAGTTATGATGCTTACTGTTATGTTTTACATTAGTCCATATTTGTTTTTAATCGTTTTAATTTACTTACCTATGATGTATCTTGTTACAAAGTATTATGGACAAAAACTTACAGTAGTTACTAAAACAATAAGAAAACATGAGGGAATAACAAGTTCAATTTACAATGAAACAATAAAATCATTACCTGTAATTCAAGTTTATGGTAATGAAAAGTTGATGATAGATTCTTTTGAAAAAGAGAATAAAGAGGTTGAAAAAAATTATATTAAAAGAACCATACTTAATGCATTATTCTCATGGAATTTAATTGACTTTGTAATTATTCTTACAAATGCAATAATTATTTTAGTATTTACGATATTAAAAGTAAGAGGATTATCGCTTAGTGTTGGTATCTTGTATATATTAATTGAATACAACAGAAGAATTTTAAGACTTTTTATGAATTTCTTAGGACAAATCAATAGATATAAAACTGCCTTGGTTTCTTGTGATAGAATTATTAAAATTTTTGAAATTGAAGAAGAAAAGACGACAGATAGAGAAATCAACCTTGAAGGAAATATTGAATTTAAAAATGTTGGTTTTGAATATAAAGAAAATGTACCAGTTTTAAAAGATGTAAATTTCAAACTTGAAAAAGGAAAATCTATCGCCTTTGTTGGAGCAACGGGAAGTGGAAAATCAACTATAATGAATTTGATTTTAGGATTTTATGAAAATCAAAAAGGAGAAGTTTTGCTTGACGGACAAAATATAAAAGATTTAAGCAAAGCGTCTTATAGGAAACAAATGGCTGTTGTTCTTCAAGACCCTTATATCTTTACAGGAAGTATTAAAGACAATATCACACTTAAAGACGAAAAAATAATTGAAAGTGAAGTATTAGATGCAATCATAAAAGTTGGAGGAAAAAATCTTTTAGAAAAAAGAGGAAACAATTTAAATTTTGAACTTGCAATAAATGGCTCCGACCTTTCACTTGGAGAAAAACAAATAATTTGCTTTGCAAGAGCGATTGTTAGGAATCCAAAAGTTTTAATCTTAGACGAGGCAACTGCCAATATTGATACTGAAACGGAAAAAATAATTAACTATGGAATTGACGTTTTGAAAAAAGGTAGAAGTACAATAATCATTGCGCATAGATTGTCAACAATAAAAGATTGTGATACCATAGTTATGATAGAAAACGGAAAAGTTTTAGAAACCGGTAGCCATGATGAACTCATAGCATTAAACGGAAAGTACAAAACTTGGTACGAAATACAGTCAGCAAAAGGGGAGAATAAATGAAACAAGAGTATTATGATTTATACGATATAGTCGTTAAGGACATAAACAAAGAGGGTTATTTTGTTCATTCACAAAAGGCAAAAAAATTCATAAAGGAAAAAACTAATATGTCTGTTGATGAACAAAAAAGAGCATTTCAATTTTTTGAACTTATGGGATATTTTAATCAACACGACAAATTCCCAAAACTTTATATTAGAAGTAAAAAATTAAAAGGTGGTTGTTAGTTATTGAAAGCATTATTAGTACTTGATGTTCAAAAGGGTTTGTAATTAAATTGTATTAAAAAAAGTGGTTTTGACCACTTTTTTTGTTGCAAAAAAAAAAGCAGATTGCTCTGCTTTTTGCTAGTCCATATTGTATCTTTTTTTGAATTTTTCGATTCTACCACCTTTTTCAACAAATCTTTGACGACCTGTGTAGAATGGGTGTGAGTCAGAACTGATTTCAATTTTAATTAATGGATATGTGTTACCGTCTTCCATTTCTATTGTTTCTTTAGAAGTTTTTGTTGAACCACAGATGAATTTGTATCCACTTGTTGTATCCATAAAAACTACTTTATTATATTCTGGATGTATTCCTTTTTTCATTGTATTCACCTCGCTTAAATATTGTATATTAATCACTTTAGGTATTATATCATATAACAAAACATAAATCAAGCATTTTTTAGGGGATAGGTGAAAAATATTTTTCTTTACGATTGCAAAAATTCATCATAAATGGTATTCTTATAATAATAATAAATTTTTAGGAGAATAAATAATATGAGCAGAGCAGATGATATATTTATTTCAATGTGTAAAGACATACTTGAAAACGGTGTTGACACAAAGGGAGAGAAAGTTCGTCCGGTTTGGGAGGACGGAACTAAAGCATACACTATAAAAAAATTTGGAGTTGTTAATAGATATAATTTAGCAGAGGAATTTCCGGCACTTACACTTAGAAAGACAGCCATAAAATTATGTACTGATGAAATGCTTTGGATATGGCAAAAAAAATCTAATAATATAAAGGATTTAAAGAGTCATGTTTGGGACGAATGGGCTGATGAAAACGGAAGTATTGGAAAGGCGTACGGCTATCAGCTTGGCGTAAAGCATAAATATAAAGAGGGTATGTTCGACCAAGTTGACAGAGTTATTTATGATTTGAAAAATAATCCATATAGTAGAAGAATAATTACAAATATCTATGTTCACGAAGATTTGTCTGAGATGAATCTTTATCCTTGTGCATATAGTATGACTTTTAATGTTACAGGTAAAAAATTAAATGGAATTTTAAATCAAAGAAGTCAAGACATTTTGGCTGCAAATAATTGGAATGTTTGTCAATATGCGATTCTAATTCATATGCTTGCTAGAGAATGTAATTTAGAAGTTGGAGAGCTTGTTCATGTTATTGCCGATGCTCATATTTATGATAGACATATTCCTATCGTAAAAGAACTTATCACAAGAGAAAAATTTCCGGCACCAAAGGTTACTTTAAATCCTGATGTAAAAAGTTTTTATGATTTCACTTCAGACGATGTAATCATAGAAAATTATAAATGTGGAGAACAAATAAAAAATATTCCAATAGCAATTTAGGAGAAAATTATGAAAAGAGAAATTAATGTTTTTGATTATGCAAAAGAAATAATGTTCGCAGTTGAAAAAGGGGTTTTAATTACAACAAAGTCAGGAGAAAAAGTTAATACAATGTCAATTTCTTGGGGAACTTTGGGAATTGAATGGAATAGACCTATTTTTACAACATTTGTAAGAGAGAGTCGTTTTACTAAAAAATTGCTTGATGAAAATGGAGAATTTACTGTAAATATTTTTCTAAAAGATTTTGATAAACATATTATTGGAGTTTGTGGAACTAAATCAGGCAGAGATATGGATAAAATTAAAGACTTAAATTTAACTTTAGTTGAGCCGAGTGTTGTAAATGTTCCAGCGATTAAAGAATTACCTTTAACTTTAGAATGTAAAGTTGTTTATAAACAAAAACAAGATGAAAATGCTATTCCGATAGAAATAAAAGAAAAAAATTATCCTGAAAATGTATCGGGAGAATTTTATGGTGCAAACAAAGATTACCATACTGCTTATTATGGAGAAATTGTGAGTAGCTATATAATAGAAGACTAATATTAATGTGCCAAAATTTGGCACATTTTTTCTAGACCTACTTTTATTCGCATGCGAATAAAAGTAGGTCTGACGCAAAGAATGTCCAAATCTATGATTTTAAAAACAATCGACTATGCTCAAAATGGAAAAATTTTAAAATATATTGACAAAATTATGTAAATTTTATAGTATATAAGAAGTTTATTAGAAATAACATTGTTATGGAGTGATTTTTATGGAATTTAGAATTTTAAAAACAAAAGAAGAATTAAAACTTGCTTTTGCTTTAAGAGAAGAGGTTTTTGTTGACGAGCAAAAAGTTCCTCTTGAATATGAAGTTGACGAAAAAGATAGTTTAAATAACACTCTACATGTTGGAGTTTTTGAAGATGGAGAGATTTTAGCGACTGCAAGAATTATGGACTTTAATAAAAATGTCGTTCGTTTCGGAAGAGCTTGTGTTAAAAAGTCTTGCAGAGGAAAAGGTGTTGGTAAATTTTTATTTATAAATATGGAAGAAACTGTAAAAAATTCTAAAAATAATGATGAAAAAAAGACTATAAAATTTTCAGCACAATATCATGCGATGACATTTTATGAAATGTTAGGTTATTCTAAGGATAATGATGATGTTTTTGTTGAATTTGGAATAGAACATATTGCAATGAGTAAAGTTGTGTAAGGAGTTAGTTTTGTATAAAAATTTAGTTATAGTAGAATCTCCAACAAAGGCTAAAACTGTTAGTAAAATGCTTGGAAGTAATTATAAAGTTGTAGCAAGTGTTGGACATATCAGAGATTTACCTAAAAGTAAATTGGGAATAGACATAGAAAATAATTTTCAGCCTGAATATATAAATGTTAGAGGAAAGGCAAGCAAGATTAAAGAATTAAAAGAGCTTTATAAAAATTCAAAAAATATTTATCTTGCAACCGACCCCGATAGAGAGGGAGAGGCGATTTCTTGGCATATTGCTTATCTTTTAGGACTTGATATAAACAGCAACAATAGAATAGAATTTCACGAAATTACTAAGAATAGTATCAAAGAATCAATTAAAAATTCAAGAAAAATAGATATGAATTTAGTAAATTCACAACAAGCCAGAAGAGTTTTAGACAGACTTGTGGGCTATAAACTTTCTCCAATTCTTTGGAAAAAAATAAAGAGTGGACTTTCTGCCGGACGTGTTCAGTCTGCAACATTAAAAATTATTTGTGAGCGTCAAGAAGAAATTGACAACTTTATTCCTGAAGAATTTTGGAAAATTGAAGGAATACATGATGTTCAAAATATTGAATTCAAATCTCTTTATTATGGAGAATATGTAAATAATAAGATAGTAAAAAAAGAAATTAAAAATGAACAAGAGGCTTTGAAAGTTGTAGAAAAAACTGATAAGGACAATTTTGTTGTAGAAGATGTTAAAAAGACAAAGAAAGAAAGAAAACCTCAACCGCCTTTTACAACAAGTACATTACAACAAGAGGCAGGAAGAAAATTAGGCTTTTCAAGTTCAATGACTATGAGCATTGCTCAACAACTATATGAAGGGATAAATGTAGGGAAAGACGGTTCTGTCGGTTTGATTTCATATATGAGAACGGACTCAACCAGAATTTCATCAGAAATTGTTGCAGAGGCTCTTGAGTACATTACAGAAAATTATGGGAAAAATTATGCTGGCAAAGGTAATGAATACAATCTAAAGAAGAAAAATTCACAAGATGCACACGAGGGTGTTAGACCAAGTAGTATTTTTAGAAGTCCACAAAAGATTAAAAATTATTTAACTGCTAATCAATATAAACTTTATAAATTGATTTGGGAGAGAACTGTTGCATCTCAAATGAAAGCTGAAAGTTATGAAAGCACACAAATAGTTTTAAATTCAAATAATTGTATTTATAAACTAAGTGGGAGATACACTATATTTGACGGCTTTTCAAAAATATACACTTCAAGTGATGTAAAAGATGAAATATTACCAAAACTTGAAAATAAAGATGTGATTGACGCTGAAAAAATAGAAAAAAGTCAACATTTTACAAAACCGGTTGCAAACTTTACAGAGGCAAGTCTTGTAAAAAAACTTGAAGAAAACGGAATCGGTAGGCCAAGTACCTATGCAAGTATCATTAACAGTTTGACAAGTAGATTTTATATTGTGATTGAAAGTAAAAAAATTATCCCGACAGATTTAGGAAAAAATGTAAATAAGTTTTTGGTTTCCAACTTTGAAAGAATTATAAATGAAAAATTCACAATGGAAATGGAAGAAAAACTTGATGAAATAGCTGAAAATAAAAAAGATTGGAAAAAAGTTATTTCTGAATTTTATGCTTTTTTTGAAACATTTTTGAAAAAATCTGAGGAAGATTCTAAAAATTACAAAATACAAGATGAAGTTCTTGATGAAAAATGTCCAATGTGTGGAAAAAATTTAGTTGTTAAAAAAACAAAATTTGGTAAATTTATCGGTTGTAGTGGTTTTCCGGATTGTAATTATATAAAGAAAGAAGTTAAGGACACAAATGTAAAATGTCCAAAATGTGGCGGAAGAATAATCGAAAAAATTTCTAAAAAGAGAAAAGTTTTTTATGGTTGTGAAAATTATCCGGATTGTGATTTTGCAATTTGGGATAAACCGATAGCCGATAAAAAATGTGAAAAATGTGGGAAATTCTTAGTAGAAGTTAAAAATAGATTCAAACACGCATTAAAATGTTCAGATGAAGCTTGCGATTTTGAAATAGATTTAAAGAAAAAAGGTTAGAAATGGGAAATAGGAGATCTAAATTAAATCAATTTGCTTTTCCACTTATTATAAATTTTATTTTAAGTTATGTTTTGGAGTTGTCCGATGTTGCTATTGTAGCTAGGGTTTCAACTCCTTCTTTTAACACAAATTTTTAATTTATCATTGGTTGGCGTTGCATTTTCACAATTTGTGAATGAATTTATCTTGAGTATAATCTTTTTGAAATACTATAAAGATGTTGTACTAAATAGATTTTGTTAATTTGACAAAAGTAAATTTTACATATATACTATATTTGATTAAAATATTTAGATTTTTTTATAAAAAACTTTTAAAGGAGGGCTTATGAAAATTTTAGTTGTTGTTGATATTCAAAATGATTTTGTTGACGGAAGACTTGGAACTAAGGAGGCAATGAAAATTATTCCTTATGTTAAGGAAAAGATTGAAAATTTTGACGGAGAAGTTGTTTATACAATGGATACTCATGATGAAAATTATTTACATACTCAAGAGGGAAGAAATCTTCCTTTGAAACATTGCATAAAGGGAACTGATGGCTGGAAAATTAAAGAAGGAGTTTACAAAGAAAATTGTAAAATTTTTGAAAAACCAAGTTTTGGTTCAGTTGATTTGGTTGAGTACATAAAGAGTATAAACGAAAAAGAAAAAATTGAAAGTGTTGAATTTATTGGAATCTGTACGGATATTTGTGTAGTTACAAATGTTATGATGATAAAGGGACATTTTCCTGAAATTGAATTAATCGTTGACAGCAAGGCTTGTTCCGGAGTCAGTCCACAAAGCCATAATAGTGCTTTAGAAACAATGAAAATGTGTCAAGTTAAGATTGTATAGGTATATTTTCTTTTGCGGTTAGATTTGGAATTAAGTTGTAAGATTGAAAAACATAGCCTAGATGCTTTCTTCTGTAATTAGAATTTTTTTCTCGCTCATATTTTCCATAACTTCACCATTTATGGTTATAGAGCCTTTTTCAATAAAGCACACAATATATTTGTAAAATGTTGTATTTTTATGATATATTATGATAAAGGAGCTGTTTGTATGAAAAGAAAGTATTTGTTACTAATTGGCTTGCTGTTGCTTTCATCTTGCTCAAAAAGTGAGGATAAAAGTAAAGTGAAAACAGAATTTGTCGAAACTAAAAGTACGGATAAAATTAGATTTGAAAATTTTAATGTAGATGGTAAAAATATAGAATTTGAAATAGTAAATGAAATAGATAAAAATTTATTATATACAGATGAAATAAAATTGTATAAAAATGGGGAACAATTAATTCCAAAACTTGAAGAAAAGGCAATTACGCAAAAAATGGAGCCGAACAAAAAGATAAAATTTAAAATGAATTTGGAACATTATTTTAAAAATATAAAAAGTGGAAAATATATTTTGATTAAAACTGTTTGGATTGAAAATGAAAATTCTGTTGAGCTTGTTAAAAAATTTGAAATAAAATAATATAAAACAAAAAGGTGCTTATGCACCTTTTTGAATTCAAACTATTTTAAATCTTCTCTAAATAGTGGCATACTCATACATCTTGGGCCACCACGTCCTCTTGATAATTCTCCTGAATCTATCTTGTGAAGTTTTACCCCTTTTTCTTCAAGAAGTTCGTTTGTAATGGTATTTCTATCATAAACGATGGCCTCTCTTGGAGCGATAGCTAATGTGTTATATCCGTCAGACCATTGTTCTCTATGTGTGTCTAAAAGTCCACCTTTTCCTTCACGAATAAAGTCGATTTTATCTAAATGTAAATATTTTTTTAATACAATTTCTATATCAGTTGATTCAGCCTCAACTTTAACTTTTCCATCAACTAATTTTAATGAATAGATTTCTAGTGTCTTTTCAATTTCAGGGTGTAGAGTGAATAAATCTCTATCAACTGAAGTTAAAACGGTATCTAAATGCATAAAAGCTCTATTGTTTGGAATTACCATTGCAAGTAAAGTTTTTACGCCGTTTTCATCTTCAAGAAGTCTTTTTGCAATAGTTTCAATAGCGATTGCAGTTGAACGTTGAGAAATACCGATAGCAACTACATCTTTAGATAAAACTAAAATATCTCCACCTTCGATTGAAGGTACATCTGTTCTGTCATACCATTTGTGAATACCTTTAAATTCTTTGTGATGATTAAAGATATATTTTCCAAAAAGAGTTTCTCTTCTTCTTGTAACAGACCACATTGTATGCAAACTTACCCCATTTTTAATAAATGCAAAAGGGTCTCTTGTGAAATATAAATTAGGAAGTGGTTTTGAAATGAAGAAATCATTCTTTGAAACAAGTTCGCTCAAAGTTGAAGGCTCTCTCAAATCAACTTCATTCTTTCTAATACCTTCCATCATTTTTAAAACTAACTCTTTGTTATCTTTGATAGAAAATAAATATTCTCTTAAAATTCTTTTTTCATTTTCTACGGCTACATCTGCATTATCTAAAAATTCTTCAATAAAAGCAGTTCTAATACCGTCATCATAAAGACTTTCAGCACACAAATCTTCAAGATAGAAAACTTCACAACCATTTTGTCTAAAAATGTTTGCAAACATATCATGTTCTTTTTGTGCGTTGTCCAAAAATGGAATTTCATCAAAAAGAAGTTCATCAAGCAAATAAGGTGTTAAATTTAAAAGTTCTTTATGAGGTCTGTGTAGCAAAACGGATTTTAATTTTCCGATTTCAGAATTTACATTAATTCTCATAACTCCCTCCTTAAAACTCATTAAAATAATTATAACAGATAAAATAATTAAAGACAATATACAAATTACTATGTAGTAGTAAACAAAAATTTGAATGATACACTAAAAAACTGACTACAATGTAGCCAGTTTTGATTCGTGTATGTGATTTTTATTTATTAATTTTTAAAAATTTTATCTGTATGTTTTTTTGATTCTTATAACCAAAACTAAAATTGCAACAAATGTAATACCCATTTGAATTAAATTTGGTACACTTCTTGAAATTACATAGTACCAAAAGCCTTTGCCTCTTGTTATAGAAAGCCAGAAGCTATCTAAAAAGATTGTAACTAAAAAAGAAGTAATTGATATAAGAGCAACTCTTAAAGTTAAAAATAATTTGTTATCTCTATTAGTATCTTTTCTAATTATAAGTCCCGGGAAAAATCCCATAACCATATTTGTAAGCATATAGCCTGGAAAGTACATTCCAGGAGAACCTAAAGTTAAAAAATAAATTAAAGGGTCTGATGCTCCACCAACTATGGTTCCTATTGTTGGTCCTAATAATATACTTGAAAATATCATTGGGATAAATCTAAGTGTAATTCTTCCACTTCTAGGTGGGAATAAATAAATATTTTGATAAGACAAAATAACTGTTATAGCTATCATTAAACCTGCAATAGCTAATTGTGTTGTCGTAAACCTATTCTTTTTCATTTTTCTCCTTTCAAAAATCAATGCCAACAGTGGATGCGAAAACTAACCACGAGAAAATCCCTTCGTTTACAAGCAACATCCCATCTTGTAACACTTAATGCAAGTTTCCTACTCTGCCTAAAAAATAGGCTACTATTGGTATTACACGAATACAACTTAATTGTATAAAAATTTATTTATAAAGTCAATAGTTTTTTGTTTTCTTAAGAAATAAAGAATGAGATTTTTAAACTTATATTCAAATATTTTATGGTTGTAAAAATTTATTGTGAAAATTTGTAAATTTTGTGTATTTGTGGTAAAATATTAATCGTGAGAAAATATATATTTTAATAGAGGTGAGTTATGGGATTTTTTAGCGATTTTTTTAATTCTTCTGTAAAAAGAGTTAAAAAAATAAATCCAATCGTAGATAAAATAATGTCTTACGATGAAAAATATTCAAAATTAACAGATGAGGAACTTAGAAATAATACTGAGATATTTAAAACTAGATTAGCAAATGGTGAAACTTTAGACGATATTTTACCTGAGGCTTTTGCGACAGTTAGGGAGGCTGCGTACAGAGTTTTAGGAATGAAACATTATAGAGTACAATTAATCGGTGGTATTGTTCTTCATGAAGGAAGAATTGCAGAAATGAAAACAGGTGAAGGTAAAACTTTAGTTGCAACTTTACCATCATATTTGAATGCACTTACAGGTAAAGGTGTTCATATCGTAACAGTTAACGACTACCTTGCAAAGAGAGATAAGGAGTGGATGGGTAAAGTTCACGAATTTTTAGGCTTAAAGGTAGGTTGTATTTTACATGGTCTTACAAATGATGAAAGACGTGAAAACTATAATTGTGATATAACTTATGGAACAAACTCAGAATTTGGTTTCGACTACCTTAGAGATAATATGGTTGTTTATAAAGAAGAACTTGTTCAAAGAGGACTTAACTTTGCCATCGTAGATGAGGTTGACTCTATCTTAATTGACGAGGCTAGAACTCCACTTATTATATCAGGAGAAGGCGACCAATCAACTGACTTATATGCTCTTGCAGATAGATTTGTAAAGAGTTTAAAAGGTAGAATTGCAGACCCAAGTGAAGAAAATGAAGATTTTTACAATAGAGAGCTTAGAGAAGAAACTGTTGATTTTGTAGTTAATGAAAAACATAAGACTGCAAACTTAACTGAAATAGGTACTGGGAAAGCTGAAGACTTTTTCGGGCTTGTAAATCTTTCTGATCCGGTTAATATGGAAGTTGCACATCATATCAACCAAGCGTTAAAAGCTAATAATACAATGCAAAGAGATGTTGACTATGTTGTTAGCGAAGACGGTGAGATTTTAATTGTTGATGAATTTACCGGACGTATTATGGAAGGTAGAAGATATAGTGAGGGTTTACACCAAGCCATTGAAGCTAAAGAAGGTGTTGAAATTAAATCTGAATCTAAGACTCTTGCAACAATAACATATCAAAATTATTTCAGAATGTATGATAAACTTTCCGGTATGACAGGAACTGCAAAGACAGAAGAAAATGAATTTAACGAAATTTATCATATGGACGTTATTGAAATTCCAACAAATAAACCGGTTATAAGAAAAGATCATCATGATAGAGTTTATTTAACAGAAGAGGCTAAATTTAAAGCTATTGTTGAAGAAATTGAAAGAATTCATGCAACCGGACAACCTGTGCTTGTTGGTACGATTTCAATCGAAATTTCAGAATTGTTAAGTGCAATGCTTAAGAAAAAAAGAATAGAACATGATGTATTGAACGCGAAGTTCCATGCAAGAGAAGCTGAAATAGTTGCTCAAGCAGGTATTTTTGGAAAAGTTACTATCGCAACAAATATGGCAGGTCGTGGGACCGATATTCTTTTAGGTGGTAATCCGGACTTTATGGCAAAACATGAAATGAAGAAAAACGGAACACCTCAATATGTTTTAGATAATTTAGATGCTTTCTGGGAAACTGATGATGAAGAAATTTTAGAGGCTAGAAAAGTATTTAGTAGATTATATGAAAAATATAAGGCGCAAACAGATGAAAATGCTAAAAAAGTTCTTGAAGTTGGTGGACTTTTCATAATTGGTACTGAAAGACACGAATCAAGACGTATCGACAATCAGTTAAGAGGACGTTCAGGACGTCAAGGAGACCCTGGAGAATCAAGATTCTTCGTTTCACTTACAGATAACTTAATGCGTCTATTTGGTGGAGAGGCTATTCAAAAATTTGCTATGAATAGAAATTATGACCCTGATGAAGTGTTAGAGTTTAGATCTGTTACAAGAGCTATTGAACGTTCTCAAGAAAGAGTTGAAGCAAATAACTTCGGTATCAGAAAAAATGTATTAAAATATGATGACGTTATGAATGTTCAAAGAAATGTTATTTATAAAGAAAGACGTGCAGTTCTTGATGGTGAAAATATGAAAGAAAGCATTCAAGATATGTTAGAAAGCTTTATAGATGAAACTGTTGAACAATATTCTAATGGAAATAGCATTGAATTAGCAGATTTAAAATTGGCAATAGAAAATGCTTACTTACCACATGATATTTTAGACTTTGAAAAAATGAAAAATCTTGACAAAGAAAGAATCAAAGTATATATCAGAACACTTTCTGAAAATTTCTATGCTGAAAAAGAAAAAATGATTGGCGAAGAACAAATGAGAGAAGTTGAAAGAGTAATTATGCTTATGGTTGTAGATAGAAAATGGATGGACCATATCGATGCAATGGACCAATTAAGACAAGGTATAGGCATAAGATCTTATGGACAACAAGACCCTGTTCGTGCATATGGAGCTGAAGGCTTTGAAATGTTCAACGAAATGAATGAATCAATCAGAGCTGACGTTTTAAGAGGACTTTTCAATATCCAACCTGCAGGAGCTGAAATTGAAAGAGAACAAGCTGTTAAGGAAGTTTCAACAAATGTTCCTGACGAACAAACTACATTTGTTAAAGGAAAAGAAGTTGGAAGAAATGACCCATGCCCATGTGGAAGTGGAAAAAAATATAAAAAATGTTGTGGAAGAAACAAATAGAAAATTTTAAAGAAAAGAGTGAATATATTTCACTCTTTTCTTCTAATAGAAAGGTAATATATGGGAAGAAGAAAGAAGAAAATCATAGAGGGAAAAATTGAAAAAGTAAATTTTCCAAATATGTCTGAATTTACTTTTGAAGATAAGAAAGTAAATTTTAAAGGTGGAATCGAAGGACAAAAAGTTTCTGTCGTTGTTGGAAGAAAAAGAGCGAATCACATGGAGGCAAAACTTCTTGAAACTCTAGAAAAAAGTGAGCTTGAAACAAATAAAACATGTCCGAATTACCTTGAATGTGGTGGTTGTAGCTATCAAAGTGTTTCTCATGAATATGAATTGAATTTAAAACAAAGACAGATTAAAGAGCTTTTTGAGGATATTTATTTAGAAGAAGTGGAAATTTTTGAAAGTCCTTTAAAAAGTGCTTATAGAAATAAAATGGAATATACTTTTGCAGATATCTATAAAGATAGTCCGATTATGCTTGGAATGCATAAGAAAAATAGATTTTATGAAGTTGTAGATACAAAAGAATGTAATTTAGTACATAGAGATTTTGAAGTAATAAGAAATGCAAGCGTTGATTTTGCCAGAGAAAAAGAATTATCCTTTGTAAAAAAGAGAAATCACGAGGGTTTGTTAAGACATTTAATTATCCGTTATGCTCTAACAACGGGTGAAATAATGGTAAATATCGTAACTACAACACAAAGTGAATTTGATTCAAAAAGTTTTGTAGATATGCTTTTAGACTTGAAACTTGAAGGAAAGATAAAATCTATTGTTCATACAGAAAATGATTCACTTGCAGATGCAGTGGTGCCTGAAAAAGTAAATATTATTTTTGGAGATGATTATATAACAGAAAAAATATTTGATTTAGAATTTAAAGTAACACCATTTTCATTTTTTCAACCAAATGTATTTGGAGCAATAAACCTTTATTCAAAAGCAATTGAACTTTGTGGAGATATTGAAAACAAAGTAGTTTTCGACTTATACTCAGGAACCGGAACAATCGGACAAATCGTAGCCAGAAAAGCAAAAGAAGTTTATGGAATAGAAATAGTAAAAGAGGCAGTTGAAAGTGCAAATAAATCTGCAAAAGAAAACGGACTTACAAATTGTACCTTCATTGCAGGGGACGTATTAGTAGAAATTGAAAACAGAAAAGAAATAGTTGACGTAATTGTCGTAGACCCTCCAAGAGATGGAATAAACCAAACAGCTTTAGAAAAAATAATTTCTTGTGGAGCAAAAACAATCGTCTATATCTCTTGCAATCCAAAAACTCAAAAACGAGATGCAAAAATTCTAATAGAAAACGGATATAAACTAAAAACATTAAAAGTTTTTAACCAGTTCCCAAGAACAGTTCATGTGGAGAGTGTCGCGTTGCTGTCAAGAGAGTAGGGTACTAAAGTCTTTGAAAGGCTTGAAATCAATAGGTTTATGAATTTTGGATTAGATAATTATATGATTATTTTTTTAAAATTAGTGTTCAAAAATATCTCTCAAATAATTAGTCGTAGCACCAAGTAGGTAAGCATTTTCAATAATTTCCTCTTCGCTTTGCTTGTGGAAATTAGAAAATTGCTTAACACTATAAATATTATGAAAGGGTTGTGTCAACACTTTAGATATTTTGATAGGTCGTGTCAACAGTATAGATGGATAAAAATGATAAGATAGATTTGAATTTATAAATTTTATTAGAAACAAATAATCTCAAAGGAGCTCTTCCCGATGCTTCATTTAACAATCCAGATGAAGTTGGCAAGGGAAAAGAACTTGTTGATAAAGTTTCAGGCCTCATAACTATATTTCAAAATCCAGCAATAGATTTTAAGACAACAGAGCACGCGGAGTGTGTAGTATTGAAGTCAAGAGAGTAGTCCGAAGCAATAAATAATGCAACAATTTTTAGAGGTGGATATATGAAACTAAAATTAATTAAACTAACTAAAGAGTACGAAGTAAAACTTGGTGAGATGATTGATGAATGGAAGCTTGACCAAGAAATTAATAATACAAATCATTCTCCATGGTCTATATTTAAAAATGATTACCATGATTTTGACTATTATCTAAATAATTTAGAAAGAAAATACGAAACTGAGGATAGGGTTCCTGATTCAGTTTTCTTTCTTCTAGATGAAGAAAGAAATAGGCTTTTGGGAGCTGTAAATATTCGTCACTATTTGAATGAGTCGCTTTTGAAAGAAGGCGGTCATATTGGTGATGGGATAAGGCCAAGTGAGAGAAGAAAAGGCTATGCAACTGAAATGGTTAGACTAGCTTTGATAGAGTGTAAAAAGCTAGGAATTGAAAGAGTACTCATGACATGTTACAAAAATAATATAAGATCTGCTAAGTCTATTATAAAAAATGGAGGAGTACTTGAAAATGAGTTTGTAAATTCAGAGGGTGAAATAGAACAAAGATATTGGATAGATAATAGAGAATTTGAAAGGTAATAGAAATTAATAGGTTAAATTATGATAATAGATAGCTACGATAAAGACTCAGAGCCGATTATAAGTCTAAAAGATTTTTATGGTGAAAAGAAATATCTGACAGAAAAATGCTTAATAATATTTTCGAAAAGAATATTCGAATATTTACTTGATAACTTTGATTGTCAAGAAATAGGCCAGATTGGCTCTGTAAATGGGACAAGTCCAGTATATAAAAGCCACTTTGAAGGTCAAGAATTTGCTTTCTACCTCACAATGATTGGCTCAGCCCTTGCTTCAACACATTGTGTAGAAGTAAACTGGATTACAGGTGCGGAAAAGTTTATTATGTTCGGCTCATGTGGAAGTCTTGATAAGGAAAAGACATTTGGAAAATATATTATACCGACCGAAGTTTATAGAGGAGAGGGGGCATCTTATTATTATGCAGCTCCTTCAGACTATCTTACAATTAAAAATCATGAAAAAGTTGAAGATTTTTTTATCAGGGAAAATGCTCCCTATACTAAGGGAAAAGTTTGGACTACAGATGTTATGATTCGTGAGACTCGTGGACTTGTCTCAAAGAGAAAGTCTGAGGGATGTATAGCGGTAGAAATGGAGCTTGCAGGTGTACAAGCAGCTTGTGATTTTTATGGACTTGAACTTTATAACTTTCTTGAGTCTGGGGATATATTAAATGAGAATTCTTATGAAGTTAAGGGACTTCATAGTGCCAACCATGACCTTGGAAAGTTGTATTTGGCTTTGAATTTTTTGAAAGAAATATAATAGAAACAAATATGGATGTAATGACAATGTTGAGGCAACATTTGATACTGGTAAGGAAAGTGTTAACGATCAACCCACAAATATTGATGATTATATTATCGTTAAATTTCATCATAAAAATGAAGAAGGAAGTTCAAGTATTGTGTATTTATATAAAGACAAAAACAGTCGTTATGTTGAGTAGTCATATTCAGGTGTTTGGAAATTAAAAGAAGAAACATTTGATAGAATCAGTATTAATTTGACGAAATAATGATATTCAACCATCCAAGTTTATCGAGCTAATCATGTTAGGTCTTGATCATGCCAAGAATCACCAAGAGAAGCACACGTGAGGGTGTGATCATTGGCAAGATTCGACGGCGGATACTATATATTGATGTCAGTCGGCATGCACTAAGGCTCGGTAACATTTCGGTTTTATACAAATTGGATAATTTTGACAGCGGGTAGATAAATAATTCCCCTAGTAGTATATATCCGGCAAAGTGGTAGATATTAAATGACTAGTGATGATTGTGGCTTCCTTTTATCGTATTTAATATCATGCTTAAAAACTATGTTAATTGGGTATAGTTCAAGAGAGGAGGTTTTTATATGTTAAAATTTATGAAAAAAATTCCCGGTGGCATGCTTTTAATTCCTATGCTAATCAGCGCTTTATTTGCAACGTTTTTGCCGGACATTTTTAAGATAGGTGGGATGACGGAAGCATTCTTTACAACTAAAGGTATTAACTACATAGTTGCCCTGGTTTGCTTTTGTTCGTCAGCAGCCTTAGATTTTGAAAAAATCAAAAAAGTTTTAAAGAAGCAGGGTTCGATTTTGCTTGTAAAAATTATCATTTGTTTTGCTTTTTCAATTCTATTCTTCCGATTCTTTGGAATGGAAGGCATTTTAGGAATTTCAGCAATTGCTTTTACTACAACTATTTGTTCACTAAATCCATCCCTATACCTTGCTCTTGTTAGCGACTACGGAAGTGAAAGCGATGAAGCGGCATTTGGACTTACCGGTCTATTATGTGTGCCAGCTTTCCCAATATTGGTGTACAGCGTGTCCAAAGCATCGAATGTTGATTGGACGCCGGTTATTTCAGCATTAATTCCAATTTTAGCGGGAGTAATAATTGGCAACTTAGACAAAGACCTGAGTAAATTTTTCTCAGGAGCTGTTCCAATTCTAACCCCATTTATGGGATGGGCATTCGGTGCCGGAATTAATTTGATTTCAGCTTTTAAATCCGGATTTCAGGGAATCATTTTAACTGTCATTTTCTACGTTGTTTCTTTTCCGCTAATTTGGCTTTTCGAAACAAGGGTTTTAAGAGAAGATGGAATTACAACCTTTGGAATCACATCTATCGCAGGTTTGTCAGTTTCTGTGCCTACGATAATCGCCGCAGCTGACCCGAGTGTATCTGAAATTGCAAGGGTTGCAGTTGCGCAAATTGCATTTGGCGTGGTGCTAACGAGCATTATTACTCCAATATTAACTGGAAAATATGCAAGGAAACGCAAGATGCAAAAGAGAAGTTTAAACATGTAAGGAGGAATTATGACTAATTATTTTAAAGAAGCTTTAGAATACAAAGACGAGCTAATTGAAAAAAGAAGAGCCTTGCACCAAATTCCGGAAGTTGGACTGGATTTACCAAAAACAAAGGCATATATAAAGGGTGAGCTCGAAGGACTTGGCCTTGAAGTAAAAGAATATGGTACATCCGGTTTATCTACCATTATTCAAGGTGAAAAAGGTGAAGGAAAATGCATTATGATTAGGGCAGACATGGATGCCCTTCCAATGAATGAAGAAAGTGGTTTGCCTTTTGCTTCAACTGGAAATACTGCCCACACTTGTGGCCACGATCTCCACTCTTCTATTGCCCTAACTGCTGCAAAAGTTCTATTAAAAGAAAAGGCAAATTTCAAAGGTACAGTGAAAATTATGTTCCAACCGGCTGAAGAAATTTTTGCAGGATCTAAAATGATGATTGAGAACGGAATATTAGAAAATCCTCAGGTGGATAGGGCTCTTGCACTTCACACAGCTCTTGATAGAGAAACAGGTTCAATTTGTTACAATGAAGGCTATTTTGCTACAAGCTCAGATAACTTTAAAATTACAATTAAAGGTAAAGGCGGCCATGGCGCATATCCTCACACTACAATTGATCCGATATATGTAGCTGTCAATATTTACACAAATTTCTTAGAGCTAATCGCCCGCGAATGTCCACCTCAAGAAACGAGCACATTGACCTTTGGAATGCTAAGTGCCGGTTCAAACTCAAATATTATTCCGGATCTTGCAGAAATGCAAGGAACACTTCGTGCATATAATCCGGAGGTTAGAAATAAATTAAAATCAAGAATGCTGGAAATTATTGAAGGATTAAAGATTTCAACAAAAGCTGAAATCAATCTTGACTTCTTCACCGGAGTTCCAAGTCTTTATTCAGACCCTGAATTCACAAGAGAAATTGTGGACTATATAAAAAATAGTGATTTTGATGGCGAATTCATTCCGGACACAAAAATAATGGCAAGCGAAGATATGGCTCTTGTGGCTGAAAAAGTTCCAACCGCCTATTTCTCTGTAAACTGCAAATTGCCAGGCAACAACTTTAGCCACCATAATCCCGGAGTGAATTTTGACGAGAATATGATGCCAATTGGGCTGGGACTAATGCTTACAGCCGTTGTCAACTGGCTAAATAACAACTGATTTGAATTAAAAAGGCCTTAAGATTTGACCACTTTGCGCTGACCTACAAAGGTTGGATTTCTTGGTCCAACTTTTGGATGTCAGTGAATGACACAAACAGCTCTTTTATGGGCTGTTTTTTCTTTGCTCCGGAATAATATAATAAATTATAAAATGTTTATTGATTGATAGCTTCCCACATACGAGGCTTTTGAGAAATATGAAACTTTATTCATACTGACCACTCAAGCCATGTCAAGACTATAGCACTATTGTCAAAAGTACACAATTAAATATGGAGAAAAGGCTTGAAATAAGATGATGGTGTAGCAAATGCAGTATTTGAATCATATAAATCTAATAAAATCATTACTTCTTTTTGTTTGGTTTCAATTATATAATAATGCGCAGAAAGAAGATATATGAATATTGATTCGATGAATATTATTAAACAAAATAATGGGATCATTACATTTTGAAAAATATAAAGTCATAATATTGATTAATGGTATCTCACGGATATGATTCGTAAAGGAGAACTTGAGAGGGTATCGCGTGGAATATGTTTTGATCCAACTTATAATGATTTTGATGAACTATATTTTTTACAAAAACAGTTTAAAAAGAAAGTCAGCTTTTATCAGATAAAGAAGATTCTTGAGTATCAAATAGGTATAATGCAGTTAGAAACAATTATGGAAAATACTGTTAATGTTTATGATATAGAACATATAATTTGCGATATTATCCGTAATAGGAAAAATCAAGATCCAAAAAAATTTTCAAGAGTATGGAATTTATATTTAGGGAATCAAAATGAAAATATATGGAAGCTTAGGAGATATGCTGTAATTTTGGGTATATCTAAACATGAATGCACATATATCTTTGTTTTGAAAGATATACTAAATCTTGATAGAATGACAACAATAGGAGGTGGATAGCGTATGTTTTATATATCAGTCATATTACTGGCTGCTCTGATTGCGGTTCAGATAGCGAAGAAGTCAGGGATTCCTTCTTTGATGTTGTTCTTGTCTTTGGGTATTGTAAGCAGTCTAATTGGTTTTAACTTTAACGATTACCAATTTGCAGAAAACTTCTCGAAGATTGCATTATTAATTATCATCTTCTATGGTGGCTTTGGCACAAACTGGAAAGCTGGAAGAACTGTCGTAATTGAATCATTAATTCTATCAACATTAGGAGTAATATTTACGTCATTACTGACAGGAATATTGATACATTTTATTCTACGCTTTGGCTGGATAGAGAGTTTCTTAATTGGTTCAATTATTGGCTCTACGGACTACGCATCTGTATCGAATATTCTTTCTTCAAAGAATCTAAATTTAAAATACAATACTGCATCTCTTTTAGAACTTGAAAGTGGATCAAACGACCCGATAGCGTTTACACTAACTTGTATTTTCTTAGCATTAATCAAAGGTGAACAGATTTCTATCGGTACAATATTATTCTTTCAGATATTCTGGGGTATTCTCATTGGTGTAATCGTTGCCTATGTTGTTCGCAAATTTATGGAGTACACAGACCTTCAAAAGACCGGATTTATTACAGTTTTTATCATTGCGGTTGTACTATTATCTTTCTCGATTAGTGAACTGTTGAATGGTAATGGATATCTAACGGTATATATTCTTGGATTGATATTAGGAAATCAAGTTTTTATCGCAAAGAAAGAGGTGATATTCTTCTTTGATGGTGTATCTAACATTATGAATATCCTATTGTTCTTTATTTTGGGATTACTTGCGACACCTGCACATATCTTGACGAACTTATTCTTTGCGATTGTCATTGCAATTGTACTCATCTTTATTGTTAGAACAATCGTAGTGTTTGGACTGATGTTACCATTTGATTTGAAACGCAATCAAAAGTGGTTAGTATCTTGGGGAGGACTTCGTGGAGCAGCTGCGATTACCTTTGCAATTATGGTAGTGAATCAGTATAAAACAAGTTCTGTGGATATCTTCCATATTGTCTTTGGTGTCTGCTTGCTTTCATCACTCATACAAGGCTCCTCTATGAAGTGGGTAACAGAAAAGTTACATATGATTGATCCTCGTAATGAAGTATTAAGAACATTTAATTACTATGTTGGAAAAGGGAATATTACATTTGTAAAATCAGTAGTAGATGAGGGTGGTATTCTCGCACATCGTCAGATAAAAGATATTTCTTTAGATAAGCACCTAATTATTGCAAAGGTAATTCGTGATGATAAGCCATTAGTTCCTAATGGAAGTCTTGTTCTAAAACCAAACGATATTATTATTTGGAGCGGTGAAGAGTATTTTGATCCAAACGGACAAGATCTCATAGAATTTACAGTGACAGAACATCATGCATGGAATCATAAGTATATCAGTGACTTGAAGCTTACGAAAAATAAGTTGATTATTTCAATTAATCGTAATGATGAAATTATACCAGCAACAGGTAGTACGCTGATTCAAACGGAAGATCGTATATTACTGTTTAAAGGGAAGAATATAAAATAAAAAATGACTCGTGTCTATCTTCAAAGAGAAGATGCACGAGTCATTTATTATATGTGCTAGATATTGTATATCCTAGGTGTTCAAAACACAAAAAAGATTAAATAATATGAAAAAAGCTTAACAAATGCCTGAAACTGTGGTATAATATTCATAGTTATAAGATAAAACAGAAAATTTTTATAACGCAGTTGATATAAAGAAATATGAGGTGAAGGAAAAAATGAAATTAAAAGCAAAATTTATGAATTTATTCAGGAAGAATGTTAATGTCTTCAAGAAAATTTCAGCTGGGCTGCTTGCATTTATGATTATGTTGTCACCACTGACATCTATCGTAAATGCAAACAGCATCCAGCCTAATTCTGGTACAACAAAAGCGGTTCCGCAGATTGATGTTAAGAAACCGAGCGTTAACCCTGTATTATACGGTGCAACGACTATTTCAGGAGGCAATCTAGATAAATATAGAGATAAAGTTAATAGAAAGACTGTAATAGCGACAGTCCATGTAATCTTAAAAGGTGAAGATGGGACTGAAAAAGCCAAGCTTTATGTTACACCTACAAGCGGAATAAAATGGTCAGTAAAATTACCTGAAGGAAAAAAAGTTGAAAAAGGCGATACGGTTACTGTTTATCAACAAATAGGTGAAAATAAATCACCGGAGGTAAATGTGGACGCTAAACCATCTAAGGCATCTACAGTTACTCTTAAAATGCCGACAGGTGAAATTTGGATAGAGCAAACAAGTTCTAACATAGTTAATGAAGACGAACAAGCAGAAGCTGTTAAAATGTTGAAAGATGCAAATACTGCAGTAGCTGGTGATATGAAATCAGTTAAGTTTACTATTGATGGTACTAACCATGCTTATTATGAAGTAACTTATACTGATGGTTCGACATCAGGGAAAGTTGAAGCTACAAATTTACAAATAAAAAAAGTTACAGAAAATTCAAGAAAAGCAGATCTTAATGAAATTACAATTGTAGACAATGTTGTTAAGGGGAAACTGCCAGGACCGGGACCGTTTGACGGCATAAAAGTACAATTAATCATTAATGTTAAAAAGGAGAAATCAGGAGACTTTTGTACTGACAAAGGATGTAAAATTGACAAAGACTCATCTAAACCGGTAGTAGTAACTTTAGAAGCTGATGGAACTTTTTCCTATACTTTACAAGAACAAAATAAGGAAAGTTTAACTCTCGACCAAATAGTTGGTGTTACAGTAAAAGAACCCCATAAATTTGTATCTTGTTCTACAACTACTGTAAAACCAGTAATACCTGAAAAGACAGAAGTTAAAGACCCTAGAAAATTAACAGCAGAGAATAAAACAACTATAATTAATGCTATTAAAGAAGCATATAAAGCACCAGATGGCACATCTAAATTACCAAATGGAACCGGAGAATGGGATGAAGTACCGGCAGTTATACAATTTGATGACAGCGGAAATGTTAAGATATTTAGCGGTAATGATGTAGCAGGTAATTGGGACAGTGATGGGCATTATGCTCCAGAAACAAATCCTGATGGTTCATTAAAGGTAAAAGAAGATGCTCAACCAAAAATAACAATCCAAGCCAAAGACCTTGTAAAAAATATCAAACCGGACGCACCAACGCTTGCATTAAGTGATGATAAGAAAAACATCACAATCACTCCAAATAAAGTAGATACAGATGCTCATATTATTACTGTTTCTTATAAAGATAAAGACGGTAAAGATCAAACAACTACAGCTACAAAAGCTGATGATGGAACTTGGTCTATTGTTGGCGAAGGAACAGTAGTAAATGGCGTTATTACTCTTCCTAAAGATAAGGTAAAAGGCAAAACAGATGTAAAAGCTAAAGTAACAGATAAGGGTGGAGTAGCGGATGACGATAAAACACCACTTACATCAGATTTTGGAACTTTAACTGTAGAAGAAACAAAAAAAGAAACAAAAGCTGACAAAGTTAGAGCCCTTGGTGGCCTAGACCCTGTTGTTATGAAAAAATGGGTTAAGGATAAGCTTGATTGGAAAGATGGCGTAAAAGTAAGTGATTCAGCATCAGATGAGAACAAAGCAAAAATAAAAGAGTTCTTAGACGAAGCGGGAACAAAATTTACTGATGAGACAACTCCAGGAAGAAATACAGATACACAAGGAGATTATACCGGAACTATTAAAGTTACTTTTGATGACGGATCCTTTATAGAAGTAAAAGATCAAAAGCTATACGTAAGTAACCACGTAACATGGTTTTCAAAAGAAAAAACACCAGGGGGAGAGGTAGTTTTAAATGAAAATACTCCTGATGATGCTTTAGTGGTTGAATTCAAATTAGGCGAAGGTACAAAAGTTGATAATACTAATTCTGGAGCAATTGAAGGAAATAAAGATAATCCTGTAAGCTATCAAAAATATAAGGTTAAACCGAATACGGATTTAAAAACTTATAAAAACCCAATTTTGAATGAAACTTATTACAATTTAATAAATTCAAAAGTAAAAGCTATAGATAAATATACAGAACCAGTTTGGAATGGCAAAAATGGTTCAGTTACAGAAAACTTTATTATAACTGAATCAAATAATGTTTTTACAGCTACAGCAACAAAGACATATGATATAACTTTTGATGCAAATACTGGTGGTGGAACGAAAGACAAGGTAACTCAAAAAGCAAATACAGAGTATGAATTACCAGCATCTAACACATTTACCCCACCAGCTAACAAAGAATTTTCTGGTTGGCAAATCGGAGATGACTCTACAAATCTAAGACAACCAGGATCAAAAATAACAATTACTGGTGATACAACAGTAAAAGCCATCTGGAAACCAATTGAATTTAAGGTAGACTTCAAGGCTGGAGAAGGTGCATCTGGTTCGATGAAAGATGTTCCTGTTACAAAAGGCAGTGAATACGAACTTCCAACACCGACCTTTACAGCACCGAAAGATAAAGTATTTGCCGGCTGGAAAGTTGGGGATCAAGAGGGCGTAAAACAAGCCAAAGAAAGAATAACAATTACCGGAAACGTAACACTAACAGCTACATGGAAACCGATAATGGTAGATGTAAGCTTTGACAAGGGTGAAGGAAGCGGAAACAAAGATAAAGTATCCGTAGCCAAGGGAAGCGAATACACCCTACCAAACAGCGAAGGCTTTACTCCACCGAAAAACAAAGAATTTGCAGGTTGGCAAGTTGGCAATGATAGTGAAGTAAAAGCAGTTGGAACAAAAATAACAGTTAATGAGAATACAATATTAAAAGCTATTTATAAAGACATTGAACACAAAGACATTAAATACAAAGTAACATTCAACGGAAATAATGGAACAGGTTCAATGGATTCTGCAACTGTTAAAAAAGGTGAAAAATACAAATTACCAGAAAATGCTTTCGGAGCACCATCAGAAAACCAAGAATTCAAAACATGGGAGGTAGATGGTAAAGAAGTAGCACCAGGAACAGAAATCACTATAGAAAAAGATACAGAAGTAAAAGCCATCTGGGAAGAGATTATGATTAAAATCACATATAATCCTAATGGTGGTAACTGGAATAATGACAGTGCAAATAAGACAATAGAAGTCAAAAAGGGAACTACAATTACGATTATGGAAGCTCCTGTAAAGGATGGATTCAAATTCAAGTATTGGAAGGGTTCAGAGTATCATCCTGGAGAAAAATATACGGCAGTTGAAGATCATACTTTCACAGCTGTATGGGAAGAAAATAAAAAACCGGGCTATCCTGATGTTAACCCTAGTGAACCGGGATCAAATAATAAAAAACCGGGTACACCTGATGTCAATCCTAGTGAACC
Source organism: Parvimonas sp. KA00067 (assembly GCF_001553085.1). NCBI lineage: Bacteria > Bacillati > Bacillota > Tissierellia > Tissierellales > Peptoniphilaceae > Parvimonas > Parvimonas sp. KA00067. The sequence continues at coordinate 213,342 of NZ_KQ960151.1, forward strand.
AGGATCAAAGGATAAAAATGGAACACAGTCTCGTGGAACTTCAAGTTTGAATTCAAAAACTAACAGAATACCAAAGACTGGTGTTAATGGAACAAATATGCTCTATGCTTTTGTACTTTCATTCGCAGCATGTGCTGTACTAGCTATAAATAGAATCTATAGAAAAGAAAAATAAGATCTATTAAACAAAAGCAAACCATATATTCAAAAACAAAAATAACCGCTCTTATGTAAAAGTATAGGAGCGGTTTTCTGCACTATATCTATGGTATCCAATAAGTTTTGGGGTTCCCCGAGAACTTTTGGGGTGTACTTTAGGGGCAACTAAAAAAAACTCCAATAACTTTAGGGGGCAAAACCAAGGGATGACAGACATCATCCCTTGTATTATTATATGAGCAAATTTTATGAATATTATTTATTTGATTTATCTGATTTTTACCTAAAGGAACAATAAATACTACTCATCAAAGAGTAGCATTTATTGAAAATTGGATTAATGACTATCCTAAAAAAATATTCAATTACAAAACGTCTAGAGAATTATTTTTATGTGGCTAATTTATTCTTGCAATTTAGGATCAAGGCGTGAAATGAAAAAATAAAAAAATGTGACCTCGAAGGTTTACTTTTAAGAACAGTTGTGTTATAATAACAAATATTTGTGCGATTTATATTTTTTTAATATAAATATGAACTTTACTTGATGTTCATAAAAGTAAGCTATTTGATATACTATATTTGTATAAAAAGATGAAAGAAGTTGACACACAATGAAAAATATGTACACAATTTTCAGACAGACAGACAGACAGACAGACAGACAGA
>NZ_KQ960151.1:214269-220715 GCF_001553085.1 Parvimonas sp. KA00067
CAGACAGACAGACAGACAGACAGACAGACAGAACTATAATTCTGTCTTTTTTGGGTTAGATTTTTATATTTGGCAAGAATATGTACCTGATGGATAGCTATGTATTTTTGCCAATTTTTTTTGAATATAAATAATATTAAAACGAAAGGATAAAAAAATGAAATTTAAAAAAATTACATCTACATTGATGGCTTTATTAATGATTTTTACTGTTTTTCTAGGACCTTCAACGCTAAGTGCTGAAGATGCCAAAGAGGAAGGGCATCTGCTTTCAGGATATACAACATTTGCAGATAATCAAGGTGAAAATAATTCTGAGGATAATGAATACAGTCTTAACCTCAGATTGTTTCGTCCTGATTTTTCCGATTTTGATAGCATATTTGCAACATACACAAGTTATTGGATGCATGACCCTGAACAAAAGGTTTTTGACCAAGATGAATGGGCATTAAAAGATTTTCTTGTTGAACATGAGCTTCATATAGAGGGAGAAGCAAATACAGTTGTAAAAAATATGACATATACGGCAGAGAGCTACAACTGGGATGGAAATATATCCTTTGAAGATATAAGGATTCCATACAACAAGATAGAAGTAGAATATTATAATAAAGATGACGGGAATCCAGTGGAGCCATATCTACTTCATTATGATTTATATCTTAAAAAAGCCGATGGAAAAATGATTCTGAAAATTCCAAGACTTGCACCAAAGGCAACATATACAGGTTCAATCGAAGATGTAAAATTGATTACTGTAAAAGAAATTAAAATTGGCGAAGTTGATCCCGAAAGTAAAAATGTATATTTAGATGGTGTTTCAGGCGATGATAGCTTAGACGGAAAATTGGGCAGAGCTGTCAAATCTTTTGCTCGGGCAAAGGAAATAGCTACTAACAATCAGAAAATAAAGAGAATTATCGTAGTTGGAACAACATCTATTACGGGGGATATATCTCTAGCAGGAACGAATGCAAAGATACTCAGAGGAAAAGATTTTAATGATTATTTGTTCCGTGTAGAGTCTGAAAAAGAAGCCACACTATCGGAAATTGTAGTTGACGGCGATGGAGAAAATAATAAAAAAATTGAAAAATCTCTCGTTGAGGTGAAAAGTAAAGCAATATTAAATATTAATAATGGCTCAGTTTTGCAGAACAATCAAATCATGGCTATCAAAGATACTGCAACACGAGGTGGTGCGGTTAATGCTTCAAGTGCAACCGTAAATATGACTGGTGGAAGTGTTGAAAACAATCAAGCAACATATGGTGGAGGAATTTATTTATATAGTTCCACAATGAATTTTTCTGGTGGAACTGTTCAAAATAACAGGTCTGAGCTAGTGCGTGATTCATCTGTAAGTCAATATTATTCGGCTGGTGGTGGAATACTTGCATATGAGGGATCTACTATAAATATGTCAGGCGAGGCTGCGGTTTTTAATAATTTTGCCAATGAGATTGGTGGCGGTATTAGCGTAGGAGCCAATCAAGCAGGAGAAACCAGCATATTGAATATGACAGGTGGAAAGATTGACGGAAATGTAGCTAAATCAGCAGGCGGCGGCATATTCATCCAAGGAGGATTGCATAGCGGCGTACAGTGCAAGGCATATATCACGGCTGGAGAAATTACAAATAACAAAATGGAAAGTGGTGGCGCGACTGAAGATGCCTTTGGCGGTGGAGGGATTTATGTCAACGGTGTCGCAAATCCATGGAAGTGGCAAGGACATGAATATTACGGTGCTAATGGCGAGCTACACCTAAAGAATGCATTGATAAGTAACAATAAATCAAATGGACAAGGTGCAGGGATTGCTTCTTGCCCGATTTCAAAAACGAAGATATATATAAATGATGGCGTAGCTCTTTATGGAAACGAAAGTGGAACAATCGGAAACGAACTATTCCTTTACTCAAACAAATTCTTTGGACCACACAGTGGAGAAGCTAAATATAAGCTTGCAAAGCGTATGCTTGGTGGTGCGCCATTCAACTGGACTACACATGAAGGTACGCCTCTACCTGATGATAAACATGAGGGAGTTTTGAGTGTTCCTGAAGGTAAAAAGTATACCTTGCTTGCCTTGAATGCTGAGTCAGCGGGAAACGAAATGACAAAAGCGCTTACCAAGGTGATTATTTCAGGAAACTTTTCAAACACACGAGGAGCCGGCATAGGCAGTAATGGGACAATTGAGATTGGTACTGACGGTGATGCAACGAATATTTCCGTAGAAAAGAAATGGAAAGAAAAAAATAATGATATAAAGTCTCGTCCTAAAAATATAAAAGTTAAGTTGATAGCAAAAATTGTCGATAAGGAGTATATTGTAGAAGAACGAGTTATAACAGCTGAAAATGGCTGGAAAACTACTTTTAAGGATTTACCAACAGAAAACAACGGAAATAAAATAGAATATACTATCGCAGAGGATGAAGTTAGCGGCTATAAAACAGAGATAACAGGCAATGCAAAGGACGGCTTTGTCATAACAAACACCAAAGAACCTGAAAAGATAAAAGTATCCGTTGAAGGTAAAAAGACTTGGAACGATAAAAACAATCAAGACGGAAAGAGACCAACAGAAATCACAATCAATCTATTAAAGAACGGAACTAAAGTAGCTACAAAGAAAGTTACGGAAAAAGATGGCTGGAAATGGAAATTCGAAAATCTTGACAAGTATGAGAATGGCAAACTGATTGAATACACTATATCTGAGGAAAAGGTTGAGGGCTATAAAACAGAGATAACAGGCAATGCAAAGGACGGCTTTGTCATAACAAACACCAAAGAACCTGAAAAGATAAAAGTATCCGTTGAAGGTAAAAAGACTTGGAACGATAAAAACAATCAAGACGGAAAGAGACCAACAGAAATCACAATCAATCTATTAAAGAACGGAACTAAAGTAGCTACAAAGAAAGTTACGGAAAAAGATGGTTGGAAATGGAAATTTGAAAATCTTGACAAATATGAAAATGGAGAATTGATCAACTACACAATCGTAGAAGAAAAGGTAGAAGGTTATACAACAGAAGTAGAAGGATATAATGTTAAGAACTCATACACACCAGGAAAGACAAGTATACAGGTAACAAAGGCTTGGAAAGACGGAAATAACCAAGACGGAAAGAGACCTGAAAGCGTAACTGTTAAACTGTTTGCAGATGGAAAAGAAACAGGAAAGACATTAACTTTAACAAAGGCAAACAACTGGACAGGAAGTTTCACAGACCTTGACGAGTATAAGGATGGAAAGAAGATTGAATACACAGTCAAGGAAGAATCTGTAGGAAATGGTTATGTAAGTGTTGTTACAGGAAATGCAAAAGAAGGATTTGTAGTAACAAATGTAAGAACACCAAAACCAAGAATACCAAAGACAGGAGCAGGAATGAATTCATCTTTATATGGATGGCTTATGTTAACATCAGGTTCTTTGCCGTTACTTATTGGATATATACGCAAAAAATATACAAAGTAGCATAAGAAACAATAATAACTGTTAAATAAACATACTTTAAAATTAAATAAAACACAAAATAAATACAGATTTTATTATTGTTGTCGGAGAAATTTTTACGGGATATCCAAAATTTTTGAGGGTTTTCCAAACAACAATGAGGGGCGACCTAAAATTATCCAAAATTAATTAGGGGACAATCTGAGGGGCGACTATATGTAAAACCACTAGTTGAACTGGTGGTTTTTATTAATACTTATTTACAGACTTTTTGTCATACTCTCTTGGGGAGACTGTATAAACGGCCTCCCTCAACATATTTTTCACAAAAAATATCTTCAAAACAGTCTAAAATAACTAATCATTCTTAGTGGATTTCAGTAATTTTGGAGATATTTGAAAAAAAGTTGAAAAAAAGCTGAAAAAAGTTGAAAAAAATAAGAAAATATGGTAATATATATGTGATAGGGGTTGACAAATATGATTTTAAGGAATATAATGCCTAAGCAAGCAAGCAAGCAAGCAAGCAAGCAAGCATAGGTATATTGTCACAACAAACAATCTTAGTACAAATGTTATATTTTAAGGCGGATGAACTTTCTCTAGCAAAATGCAAGGGGTAAGTCCGTCTTTTTGTGATATTTGAATTAAAGGAGAATTTTCTATAAGAAGGAGGAAATATGAAAGAAAAAAATAAGCAGATAAATTTAAAATGGGGCATGAGAAAACTTAGTGTAGGTCTTTGCTCCGTTGTTATTGGTGCAAGTATGATCGTTGTGCCAATGACGCCAGCCTATGCTCAGGAGTCTATTCCGACTGCTGTGAGATTACCACAAGATGATGTAGCAGCCTCAAGATCGGTCAGTGCCAGCGGCTTAGGAGATACATCACTTATCTATGCCGTATTACTTTTAAAGAAGCAAAAGGAGATACCATCACATTAAACTGGAGCAAATGGAATAAAGCAGGTACTTACTGGAATACGGTTACAGATGACAAGAAGGATCCTGAGTATTTTGCAGGTAGATATGTTCTTGAATTCTCTGATCCTGAGTTTTACAAACAGATTGAATCCATTGAAGTAAGAAGTGGTAGTTTCAAAGTGAACATGGAAAAGTACTACGATGGAGATCCTGAAAAAGGTGGCTCACTTTGGACATACAAAATCATAGGCGGAGCTATGAATGAAAACATTACTGGTGCTAATACCATCTCTACCGTTACTATTAAACTTGCTAATGGTCAAACGTTAGAATCTTTGGGGTTAAAAGATAAGAAACTTAAGTTTAATTCTATGTGGCTTACTGGCAAGGGAGGAAATACAACTCCAAATCTAATCGCAAAAGAATCTATCAGTAGTGGATACATCTACGATAAGACAAAAGAAAAAGATATCTATAAGTCCAATCTTACAATGGATGGCTTTACTTCTAAGGCCATGTTTGTAGAAGGGGAAAGCAAGAAATTTGATGAAATCAGAACAGTTCATGAATATAAGCCTGCCATCAAGTACGAATCTTCTTTTCCAGGAAAAGGGTATGCAGCTGTAATTGAAGAAACTTTCCCAGCTGAACTTGTAGAGTTCATTGACTGGGATAATGTGTATATTTATTCTTCAGATATCAATGGTAATCCTACAAAAAATGTAGTGAAAACTAGAATTGATAAACCTAACAATGGAGTTATTAATACTTATAATTCTCCTGCGATGAGTCATAAAAATGTCAGTTCTTATGATGAAGCTGCTAAAGTTAGAAGTTACATTCAATCCAATGTGTTAACTGCTGGTGCAGGAGGGGTTGGTTTCTATACAATCTCATATAAGCTAAAGGCTTCTTTGAATGATCCGGAAGTGGCAAAGAAGATTATTGAAGCGGCAAAGCAGACAGATAACAATAGCTTCCTACCGTTTTCTTCTCGCCTTTATGCAGATTGGCCAGATAAAAAGTATGGAATATTCAGTAAAGATGACGGAGCTCCTTGGAAGATTCTGGAAAACTCTGAACACAACAGCGTACTGGACGTAAAAGATACAGACGGTGATGGTCTTCTTGACTTTGTTGAATATCAATACGGTGCAAATCCAAACATAGTAGATACAGATGGAGACGGTGTGCCTGATGGACAGGAAGTACAGGTGGATAATACTAAACCAAACGATGCTTCTGATTATATCGTAAAGGAACCGACTGCTGAAAAGACAACTTACAGCCCTGCTGTAGAAAACAAGATTAAGGGAAAACTTCCAAAACCTCTAATCAAGAACCCTGCAAAGCCGGATGAAGATTTAAAGGTTACAGATGAAAAGGCAGGAAATGCCATTGTAAAGCTTCATCCATATGACGCTAATACAAAGACCTATGATAAGAGTAAGGTAATTGCTGAAGTAAAAATTCCATTTGATAAATTAGAAGCAGGCGAATTTGAAATGACATTACCTGCTAATACAGTAGAAGATGGTTCAAAAGGTCAGATTGTAGCCTACGCACCAAATGGGGAACATGCTATTGCTGGACCGGTTCTTAACTTTAACTTGACAGATGCAGAGAAGTTTAAGCCGGAAGCAGAAAAAGAAATAGTTTCTTTTGGCGGAACGTATAATTTGACTGATAATATCAAGAAATTTACAGATGCAAAAGGCAACCCAGCTACTCCCGAGCTTGACGATAAAATTCCATTTGAAGATATTACAGCTAAAGATGCTATTAATGTCAACCAACCGGGTGAATACACAGGTAAAGTAAGGGTAAAATACAAGGATGGCTCTACAGAAGATGTGGAAGTTCCAGTAACAGTACTTGCAAAAGTCATTGATCAGACAAACAATCCTGATGCGAAAACACCGGAAGGCTACCACAGAGTAACCTTCGTAGCAGGAGATGGAGTAAACGAATTAACAAATTCACCAGTATATGATGTAAAAGACGGAGTAGCATTAACAGCTGATAAATATCCACAAGTAACAGCA
>NZ_KQ960152.1:0-8560 GCF_001553085.1 Parvimonas sp. KA00067
CAAATCAAAATCACTCGAAAGAGTGATTTTTTTGTATAAAAATATTGTGAATAATTAATGTTTAAGATATAATTATAAGTAAATAAGAAAAAGGGGTAAATTATGTTTGATATTTATGGATTTTATAATGCTGTTTTAAGTCAAAATGCTTTTGAGATTAAGAAATTTTTTAACGAAAATGCTTATATTTGTTGGCATAATACAAATGAAAAATTTACTGTTGATGAATTTATAAGGGCTAATTGTGAATATCCTGATAAATGGAGTGGAGAAATTGAAAGAATCGAGCAAATAGGGGATTTATTTATTGTGGTTGCTAGAGTTTTTAATATTTCAAAAACTTTATCTTTTCATGTAAATTCATTTATTGAAATAGAAAACGAAAAAATTTCAAAATTAGATGAATATTGGGGAGATGACGGTAATATTCCTGAGTGGAGATTAGAAAAAAATATAGGAGTTAGGATAAAATAATGAATACATTTTGTGATTTAAAAATAATCAATTACATAAAAATTTCCATTTTGGGAATTATGTTTGTTTTAGGTCTGTTTTTTAAGGCTTTTATTGGCGATTATATTTTACTTTTGGTTTTAGTTTTAATAGAATTTGTTTTTAGGCTCGGTTTTAAGTATATAAATTCAGTAAGCTATACAATTTCAAATAAATTTTATAAAAATATTTTAAATATTTTAAAAGTTTTAAATTTTGAGTTTGAATTTTTGTTTTTATATTTATTCTTAGATTATATTTTTAAATTTAATATAAAATATTTTGTTGGAATAATTTTCTTTTTATTATTTTTTAGTATAATTTTATTTTCATTTTTTATTTCTTTTAATATGAAGTATGAAATTTTAAAATTCAGAATGGCTGATGAAATAGATAGAGAAAGTATTTTGGAAATATATCTTGACGGGTCAAAGGCTTTAAAAGATGATGGTGTTGACCAATGGCAAGGAAAGTATGTTCCAAGTTTTGAAGATATAGATGCACATTTGGGCGTTGATTTGTATGTTTTAGAATATCATAAAACGATAGTTTCTACTGCTTGTTTGGTTGAGGGTGTTGATGAGGACTACGAAAATATAAGTGGAAAGTGGAATACTTCTATTCCTTATCTTAGCATACATAAGGTTGCAACTTCAAATCGTTATAAAAAACAAAGTTTTGGTAAAAAAATGATGTGTTATATAGACAATTTTGCAAAAAGAAAGAAAAGAGATTTAAGGATTGATACTCATAAGGATAATAAAAAGATGAGAAATTTTATTTTATCTTGTGGTTATAAATATACCGGCGAAGTCGTTCTGCAAGGAGAACTTGAAAGACTTGGTTATGATAAAAAGATTATGTAGATTAGAAAATTTAAAACTATTGATATTTTTTATGTCAATAGTTTTTTTAGTGTAAATTGTGAATATATTTTTAAAGGGTAATAACAATTTTTTTGAAAAATAGATATTTATTCGTTAAAAATCACTTTATCAATAGACAAAACAAAATTAATTTGCGTAAGTAGTTGACAATTGTTATTTAAAGATATATAATTATGATATACATATTCAATAAAGGAGGTATTTTTATGAAAGCTGTTGTAGTAAATAAAGAAGGAACTTGGATGGAAGTTGTAGATAAAGACATAAGAAAGCCAGGTTATGGAGAAGTTTTGATTGATGTTGAATACTGTGGTGTGTGCCATACGGACTTGCATGTTGCTAAAGGAGATTTCGGAAAAGTACCGGGACGTGTTTTAGGACATGAAGGTGTTGGTATTGTTAAAACATTAGGTGAAGGAGTAACTTCCTTAAAAGTTGGAGATAGGGTAAGTGTTGCTTGGTTCTTTGAAGGTTGTGGATGTTGTGATTATTGTAATACAGGAAAAGAAACTCTTTGTAGAACTGTAAAAAATGCTGGATATTCAGTTGATGGAGCTATGGCTACTGAATGTATTGCAACTGCCGATTATGCAGTTAAGGTTCCTGATGGGCTTGATCCCGCTCAAGCAAGTAGTATTACTTGTGCCGGAGTTACTGTTTATGCAGCGATAAAAGCTGCCTGTTTGAAACCGGGTCAATGGATTGCTCTTTATGGAGCAGGAGGACTTGGAAACTTAGCAGTTCAATATGCTAAAAAAGTTTTCAATGCTCATGTTGTTGCCATTGATATTAATGATGACAAATTAGCTCTTGCAAAAGAATGTGGTGCTGATATTGTTCTTAACGGAAAAAATGTAGATCCTGCAAAATATATTCAGGAAAATATTGGAGGTTGTCATAGTGCAGTCGTTACTGCTGTTTCAAAAGTTGCTTTTAATCAAGCCATAGATTCAGTAAGAGCTGCAGGAAAAGTTGTTGCTGTAGGATTACCTTCAGAAACAATGGATGTTCCGATTGTTAAAACTGTATTGGACGGAATTGAAATAATCGGTTCACTTGTAGGAACTAGAAAAGATTTAGCGGAAGCTTTCCAATTTGGAGCTGAAGGTTTGGTTACTCCTGTGGTAACTAAAAGACCTATAACAGATGCGATTGACATTTTTACTGAATTGGAAGAAGGAAAAATTCAAGGACGTATGGTTATTGATATGAAAATGTAATTTGAATATTTAAAAGGCAAGTAAAAACTTGCCTTTTTTTTAATGTGTTGCTCCACCTTCAATTTTTATATCTTCTTTGTTTTCTATAATCGCCTCTATTGCATATTCTAATCCTTTTGCAATCACATTAAGAGGCATTGATGGCATATTTCTCTTATCTACAACTTGTTCAGGTAAAAATGGAATATGAACAAATCCTGTCTTCATATTAGGATATTTTGTTTTTGCAAGATGAGCCATTCCATAGCAAACGTGGTTACAAACAAATGTTCCTGCTGTGTTTGAAACAGAAGCAGGGATTTTGTTTTCAATCATTTTTTGAACCATTGCTTTTATAGGAATTGTAACAAGATAAGCATCTGGGCCATCTTCAGCAATTTTTTCATCAATAGGTTGATTTCCTTCATTATCTTTTATTCTGAAGTCGTCCATATTAATTCCAACTCTTTCAACTGTAATATCAGGTCTTCCACCAGCTTGTCCTATACTTAAAACTACATCTGGTTTTTCAATTTCAATAACTTCTTCAAGTTTTTTTATACTTTTTCTTGCAACTGTTGGAATTTCAACTTTAATTATTTTTGCTCCCTTAATTTCATCAGGTAATAATTTTACAGATTCAATTGCAGGATTAATTTTTTCTCCTCCAAAAGGATCAAATCCACTAACTAAAATTTTCATTTATAACCTCCTAAAATGCCATTACTAACATAAGCACAATATGAACTAAAATCATTGCAAGAGCCATAGGTGCTTGAGTTTTTATAATTGTATATTTATCTTTTGTTTCAAGAATTGCTCCCGGAACTATGTTGAAGTTTGCAGCCATTGGAGTTAATAGTGTTCCACAGTAACCGCAAGTCATACCAAGTGCTCCAACTACTGCTGGGTTTCCACCTTGAGCGATTACGAAAGGAATACCAACACCGATTGTAATTACAGTAAAAGCTGCAAAGGCATTACCCATAATCATAGTGAAGATTACCATACCTAAACAGTATGCTACAACACCGGCAACTCTTCCGCCACCACCAACGATACTTCCTGCAAATTCTCCAATTATATTTCCAACACCTGCTGCTGTAAATACAATACCAAGTGCACCTAAAAGTTGTGGTAAAAGACTTGACGCACCTACTTGCATTAAAAGTCTTGTAGTGTCTTCTTTCATTTCTTCAACTTTAGGTTTTACAATTAGTATCGCGATTATAAAAGCGATAATTGCTGAGAAACCTAAAACTTGAGCAGTTGAAAAACCGAAAATTATATCTTTACCTTTGGCATTAGTTCCAATTATGAATTTAAAAGATTTAAATTGTGACATTAAAAATCCAAGAAATGCCATTACTAATGCAGGAATAAATATTTTCCAACCGATTTTATTTGCATTTTTTCTTCTTTCTTCATCTGATGGAGGTGTAAATTCACCGATTTTAACTTGTTTTGTAAGAGTAAGAGCTCCACAAACAACAAGCATTGCTCCAACAATAACCCCGCCTTGATTTGGAAGGTATTTAACTAAAAATCCTCCGAACGCGAAGATAATTCCAACTAAAAACCAGAATAAAAATGTACCAATTCTTGCTTCTTTATTTTTTAAGCCTCTAAAAGCTGTTAAAATTGAAATCAATCCGCAAAGAATGTAAATAAATTCGTCAATAAAAAATGTATTACTACTTATCCATTTTAACATCTTTTCCACCAACCTTTCTAAGTTTCATTTCAAATAAGAAGCATTGAATAACTGATAAAATTATCATTGCAATACCTATAAATAAAGAATAGTAAGCTATTTGAGCACCTGTTACAGCATGTCCTTTATCGCTAAGTGTAGAAACTATAAGTAAAACACCTGAAGAAACAGGGAATATATTTTGACCGAAAAAGTTACCGTAGTTTTCAACAGCACCTGCTAAACCTTTTAAGTCTTCCAGTTTAGTTTCTGTAAGGTCAACTGTTTTAGTAGCGGCACCTTCTGCCATAGGTAAAATTAAAGGTCTAACAAATTGAATATGTCCACCAAGACGTAATGAGAATATTGCTGCAATCCAACGAATGAATAAATACAACCAAATAACCAAACCGGCACTTGCACCTCTAATTTTTTTGATTCCATCTGCGGCCTTTTCTTTAAGACCATATCTTTCCATAATACCGATAACTATAAGAGTTGTAAAGAACAAACTCATATATCTGTTGGATACAAAACCTTTGCCTATAATATCCAAAATTTCTACAATTCCTTTTCCTCCGGCAAGACCTGTTGCGAAACCTGCGATTAAAACTACAGAAATTACATCAAGTTTTAATACAAAACCAACAACAATAATTACAATACCGATTAAAACTAAATAATTTTGCATATTTTCCTCCTTGAATAAAAATTTAATTACTTAAAATCTTATACATATAAAAATATATAATAGAAAAAATCTTTTTCAAGATATATAAGTAATTAAATATAGTATAACACAAACAGAGTAATTTTTAAAGAATGTTTTATCATATTTTTTAAACAAAATAGGATTAAATAGGAATTTTTGTTAAGATATTTTAGTTTTAATAAGAAAAAGTAATTTTAATTTAATTTTAAATAAAAAATAAATTTTTAAAACCAAGATATTTCAATGTTTCTAAGAGTTATAATTTTTGATTATAAAAATTAATTAGTAAATATAATCAATATAGATATTTTTGTGGAAATGTGTATAAAATTTGACAATATTAACGGTTTGATATATAATTATAATATATTAATATATTTATGAAATGTTTTGTGATTTTGATAGGGGTGTAATTTTGATTTATTTTGATAATTCGGCTACTACTAAGAACAAGCCTAAGGAAGTTATCGATGCAGTTGTAAATGCGATTAAATATTTTGGAAATTCTTCTCGTGGTGTTCATGAGGAGAGTTTGAGTGCAGATAGAATTATTTTTGAAACTAGAAAGAAAATTGCAAAGATGTTTAATGTGGGAAATTCTCGTCAAGTTGTTTTTACAAAAAATGCAACTGAGAGTTTAAACATTGCTATAAATGGTTTGTTTTCGGAAAACGACCATATTATCACTTCTGTTTCTGAACATAATTCAGTTTTACGTCCTATAAATTATTTGAAACAAAGAGGTATTACTGTTAGTTATATTGATGTTTTTGAAAATGGAGTGCTTAAGCTTGATGATATTCCAAGTCTTGTTAAGCCAAATACAAAGGCAATCATCTTAACTCACGCATCAAATGTTACAGGAAATATTACCGACTTAAAAAAGGTTGGAGATTTTTGTAAAAGTAATGCAATGCTTTTTGTAGTTGATGCCTCTCAAACTGCTGGTGCTTTTAATATCGATATGCAAGAGATGAATATTGATGTGCTTTGTTTTACGGGGCATAAGTCAATGCTTGCACCACAAGGAACGGGAGCTCTTTGTGTTAGAGAGGGTGTTTACATAAGACCTTTTATCGTCGGAGGTAGTGGTACTCACAGTTATGACGAATTTCAACCTGACAAGATGCCGACAAGACTTGAGGCTGGAACTCTTAATGCACATGGGATTGCAGGACTTCACGCATCTATCGACTATATTTTAAGAAATGGAATGGAAAATTTGACAAAAATTTCTACTGGTTTGGCAAAAGAATTTTATGACGGCGTTATAAAATTTCCTGAGGTTAAGGTTTATGGAGATTTTGAAACGGATTTTAGAGCTCCGATAGTTTCTTTAAATATTTCAGATATGGATTCTTCAGAGGTTAGTAATATTTTATATGAAGATTTTAAAATTTCAACAAGACCGGGTGCACATTGTGCTCCGCTTATACATAAGGCGCTTGGTACTGTTGAGCAGGGTATGGTTAGATTTAGCTTTTCTCATACAAATTCTATTGATGAGGTAAGGCTTGCTATAAACGCAATTAAAAAAATTATAGATGATAGGAGGTAGTCAAATGCGTTTTTTTAACACTAAAAAGGGATTGTTGACTTTAGGAATTATTGCAGGTCTTGGCGCTGCTTTACTTGCATATTTAGGCAATCCAAAAAATATGGCTTTTTGTATAGCTTGTTTTATTAGAGATACTTCAGGTTCTATGAAGTTCCACAATGCAGAAGTGGTTCAATATTTTAGACCCGAAATTGTAGGTATTATTCTAGGTTCATTTTTAATTTCATTATTCACTAAAGAATATAGATCAACTGCCGGTTCTTCACCGGTTATCAGATTTTTCCTTGGTGTAATAATGATGTGTTGTGCTTTAGTATTCTTAGGTTGTCCTTTAAGAATGATTTTAAGAATGTCTGCCGGAGATATTAGTTCATACGTTGGACTTGTAGGCTTTATAGCAGGGATTGCAACAGGTGCATTCTTCTTAAGAAAAGGATTCAGTTTAGGAAGAGCTTATACAATCAAAAAAGAAAATGGATATGCTTTACCAATAGTTGTACTTGTACTTTTTGCTCTATCTATCGCTGTTCCTGCACTTTTCGTTTTCAGTAAAAAAGGACCTGGTAGTATGAGAGCTATTTGGTATGTAGCTTTAGCTGTTGGACTTGTATTCGGTATCATCGCTCAAAAGAGCAGAATGTGTTTTGCCGGTTCAATCAGAGATATTATCTTACTAAAAGACTTTAGATTATTCTCAGTAATTGCTGGAATCTTCATCGTTATGTTAGGATATAACTTAGCTACTAACAACTTTAAATTCGTTGCTTTTGGACCAATCGCTCATGCTCAAACTATTTGGAATATTTTATCAATGTATGCAGTTGGATTCTGTGCAGTATTACTTGGTGGTTGTCCATTAAGACAATTAGTTTTTGCAGGAACTGGTTCATCAGATTCAGTTGTAACTGTTCTTGGTATGTTCGTTGGTGCAGCATTTGCTCATAACTTCAAAATTGCAGCAGGTGCAGCAGCTGTTGAAAATGCAGCTAAAGGAATTAAAGCAGCAGCAGGTGGCCCTGGAATAAATGGACAAATATTTGTTATTATTTCAATAATCACTTTATTCATAGTAGCTTTTTATGGATTAAAAAAGGAAAAAAATTAATTTAAGGAGATAGATATGAAAGAATTAGACGTTAGAGGATTATCTTGTCCAGAACCAGTTTTAATTTTACAAGATGCCCTTAAAGAAAATAAGAACGAAACATATAAAGTATTAGCTAGTGAGGCTCATGTTGTAAGAAATATCGAACATTTCGCTTGTAGTCAAGGAAAGAAAACTTCCGTTAAAGAAGTTGGCTTAGACTATGAAATCATAGTAGAATAATATGAAAGAAACTAAGCTGTATATAACATTTTATACTTCTGCAGAGGCAATGGCGACTGAAAGTGTATGTAAAGAAAATAATCTTTTAGGAAAACTTGTCCCTGTACCAAGAGTTTTATCAGCAGGTTGTGGGATTGCATGGGAGTGCAATCCCATTTTAAAACCCCAGCTTTTAGAACTTTTAGAAAAGGAAGATATAGAATGGGAAGAATGTAAAGAAATATAAATGGAGATTTTTATGAAGAGAAATTTAAAATTAGCTCTTTTAATGGCTTTTTGCTTAACTGCAACTGCTTGTGGTAAAACAGCAGAAAAACCTGCAGAAAAAAGGTTGAAAAGCAAACCCTAAATTGCAATAATAAATCAAAAAGTTAATAAAAATTTTTATTTTCTATTTTACATCTATTAGCATTTGATTATAAAATAATTTAACGAAATTTTATTAAAAATATCTTAGATGAAAGAATAAATAAAAAAATCGGCCCTTAAAGGTCGATTTTTTTTATTTGAGCTATCTATTAACTCTCTTTTTTCTTTTAAATGCTACAACAAGTAGTCCTGCTGAAAGTATCATAAGAAAATTGTACAATTCTATGTTCATATTATTAGCTGTCTTTGGAAGTTTCCCATTGTTAGCTACTTGTGGCTTTTCACCTGGTTGTGTTGGATCTACTGGTCCTACTACTGGTGGA
>NZ_KQ960152.1:8660-10858 GCF_001553085.1 Parvimonas sp. KA00067
GTTGGATCTACTGGTCCTACTACTGGTGGATCTGGTGTTGGTGTAGGCGGAGGTGTTTCTTTTTTATTTACTGTTAAGGCTTCTGTTTGTGCAGTTAATGTATTTTTTTGTGCAGTTAACAAACCGTTTGTTAATTTTAAAGCTTTTCCATTGTTTGCTAATGTTAAAGCTGTATCATCTATAAGATTTGTTGTAATTACATTAGATGCAAAGGCTCTAAATGCTACGTCTTTTGTTAAGGCTTCTGTTTCTTCTGTAGAGTTTTCTTTTGTTAAGCTAACTTTCTTTCCATTGTCTTCTGATGTTAAATCAGTTCCATTTTTTGGATTTGTTGTAATTTTATATGTTTCAAAGTCTTTAAATGCTACGTCTTTTTCTAAGCCTTGGTTATCTTTTAATGTTACTACAAGTCCTGATAAATCTAGTTTTTCTCCTTCTGTGTAGATTAGTTTTGGTTGTTCTTTTACTACCATACTTTCTACATGTTCTGGGTCAAATACTTTTTCATTTACTGTTAGATTTTTTGTATCGTCTTGTAAGCTTCCTTTACTTATTGTTACAGGCTGGTCGTTGTCTGCTAATGTTAAATCAGCTCCATTTTTTGGATTTGTTTTGATTCCATTAGCTTCAAAGTTTTTAAATGCTACGTCTTTTGTTAAGCCTTGCTTGTCTGTTAATGTTACTACAAGTCCTGATAAATCTAGTTTTTCTCCTTCTGTGTAGATTAGTTTTGGTTGTGTTTTTACTACCATCTTTTCTATATGTTTTTGGTCAAATACTTTTGCATTTACTGTTAGATTTTTTGTTTCATCTTGCAAACTTCCTTTACTTATTGTTACAGGCTTGTTGTCGTCTGCTAATGTTAAATCAGCTCCATTTTTTGGATTTGTTGTGATTTTATATGTTTCAAAGTCTTTAAATGCTACGTCTTTTTCTAAGTCTTGATTATCTTTTAATGTTACTACAAGTCCTGACAAATCTAGTTTTTCTCCTTCTGTGTAGACTAGTTTAGGTTGTTCTTTTACTTTCATACTTTCTACATGTTTCGGGTCAAATACTTTATAGGTAATCGCTAATATGACATTCATCTCTTCATTGTCGTTAACTTTATACTTGTAAGTTACTTCTTTTATAGTATCATTATCAACTGTAAGAGCATCATCGCCAAAACTTGCTCCAACTGGTGAAATAACTTTATCTTTTTTAAATTGTCCTGGAAACTTACTATATTTAAATTCTCTTATACCCTTAATTACTGTTATATTGTATTGTTGAAAACGACACTCCAAGTCAGTAAGCTTTGTGTTTTTAGTTACATCTAAACTTGTTAGCTTGTTGTTAAAACAATCCAAGTAAGTAAGATTTGTGTTTTTAGTTACATCTAAACTTGTTAGATTGTTTACATTACAATCCAAGTAATTAAGCTTTGTGTTTTTACTTACATTTAAACTTGTTAGCTCGTTTCTATGACAATCCAAGTAAGTAAGATTTGTGTTTTTACTTAAATCTAAACTTGTTAGCTTGTTGTATTCACAATGCAATACAGTAAGATTTTTATTTTTACTTACATCTAAACTTTTTAGATTGTTGTTATTACAATACAATGTAGCAAGCTTTGTGTTTTTAGTTACATCTAAACTTTTTAGATTGTTGTCAGAACAATATAATTCAGTAAGCTTTGTGTTTTTAGTTACATCTAAACTTGTTAGATTGTTGTTGTGTTCACAACCCAATTTAGTAAGCTTTGTGTTTTTAGTTACATCTAAACTTGTTAGATTGTTGTCAGAACAATATAATTCAGTAAGCTTTGTGTTTTTAGTTACATCTAAACTTGTTAGTCTGTTTCCATAACAATGCAATGTAGTAAGATTTATGTTTTTACTTACATCTAACTCTGTTAGATAGTTTCCATAAAAAATCAATTTAATAAGATTTTTAAAATATTCAATTCCTTTTAAAGAATAAACTAAAGAAGTGTTGGCTATCTTAATCTCTTCAACCTTATCTAACTCGTCCCTACTTAACTTGCCATCTTTATTTGTATCAAACTCACGACTTACATAATTTCTAAAATTTTCATTCGGAAAGTGTGCTTCATCAATGGCGACATCACCTTCTGCTGCATGGGTTTCTATGGTGTTAAGTGGCAGACAACCTATAAACATCACTAGAGCAAGAAAAAATCCCATTATCCTTTT
>NZ_KQ960152.1:10958-28607 GCF_001553085.1 Parvimonas sp. KA00067
CCCATTATCCTTTTCATTTTCATTTTCATTTTACCTCCATTTTTTATTTTTACATTTTGTCATATATTTAAATTATATGTATATATATATATATTGTCAATAGTTTTTTACATTTTTTTATTTTTTATCTATGACTTATTAGTATGGGAGACAAAATTATAATCTTCATTAGCCACGATATGAGGGTGATAAAGTATATTTCAGATGAGGTGTTGATTTTGGATAAGGAAAGTAAGAAGATAGTAAAAGAAGAAAAATTTAATTAAAAACTTAAAATTTATGTAATTTAAGACTTTACTTTTTATCATTTATCTTATATAATTATCAAGATAAATTTAAGGAGGTATGTTATGACAAATTTAGTTAAGTTTTTTAAAGAAAAAATATATAACTTTTCTAATCCCGTTTTAACGACTTCTTTTTTGAACTTTAAAAATGAACTTTTTGTCTTTAAAAATATTTTTTTCAATTATTAATGAAATAACTTTTGTTATTTCATTTTTTTTATGTTTTTAAAGAGCAAGGTCAAAGGAGGAATTATGAATAATAAAGGTATTATCGGTGTAAGGGACAAGGTGCCTACGGCTATGTTGTTGCCTCTTAGTTTGCAACACACTTTCGCAATGTTTGGAGCGTCAGTTTTAGTTCCAATTCTTTTTAATGTAAATCCCGGTATTGTTCTTTTGATGAACGGTATAGGAACACTATTATTTATTTTTATTACAAAAGGAAAGGCGCCGGCTTATCTTGGCTCAAGTTTTGCTTTTCTTGGAGTTGGAACTGTAATTATAAATACAATGGGTTATAGATATGCTCTTGGGGCATTTGCTACGACAGGACTTTTAGGTTGTGTCTTAGCTTATTTGATTTATAAATTTAGAACGGATTGGATAAATATTGTTCTTCCACCGGCTGCAATGGGCGCTGTTGTTTCACTTATAGGACTTGAACTTGCAGGAGCAACAATTAACGGCGGGAAAATAGGGGCTAATATATTAACTCAAAATTCAACAAGTGCTGATGTTTGTGTATTTTTGATTACTATTATAACTGCGATTTTAGGCTCTGTTGTATTTAGAAAATTTTTAGGAACCATTCCAATTCTTATTGCAATTATCGTTGGATATATTTCGGCTTTAGCTTATGGAATGATTGATTTTAGTTCTGTTACAACTACAACATTATTTACAGTTCCACAATTTCAATTTCCAATTTTTGATTTGAAAGCATCTTTGATAATGTTACCTGCACTACTTGTAATAACTTCAGAACATATTAGCCACCAAGTTGTAACAAGTAATATAATAGGACAAAATCTTTTAGAGGACCCGGGGTTACACAGAAGTATCTTTGCAGATAACTTCTCAACTATGTTATCAGCTCTTGTAGGTGGAGTTCCAACAACAACTTACGGAGAAAATATCGGAGTTATGGCAGTTACAAAAGTTTACTCTGTTTATGTAATCGCAGGGGCGGCTGTAATATCAATCTGTATGGCATTTATCGGGCCACTTAGTATGTTGATACAAAGTATTCCGGGAAATGTAATCGGGGGAGTAACATTCTTACTTTACGGAATGATAGGAACTTCAGGGATAAGACTTTTAGTAGATTCAAAGGTTGATTATTCAAACAGCCAAAATTTAATTTTGACTTCAGTTGTATTCATAACAGGACTTAGTGGAATAGGCATCAACTTCTTTGGAATACAATTAAAAGGAATGGTACTGGCAAGTATGGTTGCAGTAATTTTAAGTTTAACATTCCACTTCTTAAACAAATTTGGACTTACAAATAACAAATAACCTCATGTTTGATTTGTAAAAAAAATCTCGGCTTTTCATTTGTGATTGGCTGAGATTTTTTGTTTAAAATGTAAAGGTTGCTTGACATTTTTGTAGTCAGATAGTATAATAAATAAAAAGGAAAGTTTCCTTTACATAAGGAGGTTTTGTTTGGAAAATAAATTGGAATTTCTTAGAAAAGAAAGAGGGATAAATCAAGAAGATTTTGGTAGAGCTGTCGGAGTTAGCAGGCAGACCATAGGTGCAATAGAAAACGGACGTTACAATCCGTCAATTATATTAGCATTTAAAATTGCCAATTTTTTTGAAATGAACATAGAGGAGATTTTTATTTATAAGGAGGAAGATGATGAAAAATAAATTTTGTTACTTAGGAATTTTGTTTGGACTTGTTATGCTTGTAATTTCTTTTGTCTTGAGAGAAAACAAACCATTACAAACTGTTTTAATAATGTGCTTTTCCTCTATTACAAGTATATCTATTGCTAATTTATATCATAATAAACTTTTAAAAACAGATAAATTTTATAAGATTAATATGGAAGATGAAAGAAATGTAAGAATAAAAGAAAAAGTGGGAAATGAAGTTCTTAAAATATATATGTATTTAATTGGGATTATTACGGTTATATTTATAGCTTATGATTACTATATTCCCGCTATTTTTACAGGAGGACTTCTTGTATTTGCTCCAATATTTTTGATTATAGCGAGTAATTATTTTGAAAAAAGACTTTAGAAGTTTATATATTAAAAAGAAAAAAATCCAACTTTTACTTGGATTTTTTCTTTTTAATAAATTTTAAGGAAGTTATTTTACTTTATCCTTTAGATAAAATTTCCCTTCTGTATGGAAAAACTCTTCTTTTGCTTTTTTTATTTTGCCACTCATAAGTATTATTCCAATCATATTAGGTATAACTACAAGACCTAGTGTTAAATCCAAAAATACTCCTGCTTTTTCGAAAGATAGAACACCTGCCAATATTATCATAGCTGTTGCAACAAATCTCATAATTTTACCGACTTTTGTTCCAAATAAGTATTCTGCAAGTTTTTCAACATAGAATACAATTACGATAATTGTTGAAAGTACAAATAAGAATAATGATATAGAAACTATGGCACTACCTAGACTTCCAAAAATTGAATTAAATGCTCTTTCTACGGCTATTGATTTGTATTCCGGATTTTTCCAGATGTCAGTTGTTAAAACTATAAGAGCAGACATAGTACAAACTATGATTGTATCAACAAATACTTCGAAAATTCCCCACATTCCTTGTCTTGCAGGGTGGTCTGTAACAGCTGTTGAATGTGCATAAGGGGCAGAACCCATACCTGATTCGTTTGAATAAACTCCACGAGCAACTCCGTTTGTTATGGCTTTTTTTATTGCCCAACCTGCAGTACCGCCGGCTATTGCTGTTGGATTGAAAGCACCAACAAATATCATTTTAAAAGCCTCAGGAACTTTTGTTATATTTATTGCAAGAACGATAATTCCAAAAATTAGGTATATTAGAGCCATAAATGGAACTAACATTTCAGTTACTTGACCAATCCTTTTGATTCCACCATATACAACCAAAACTACTAAAGCAAATACAAGTCCAATCGCTATATATTTGTGAATGCCCAATTGTTCTAATGGGCCACTGGCAGAAAGTGTCTGTAATGTAATTGAAGGTAAAATTTCAATCATAAAGAAAAATGCTACAAGTGAGCCTAAAATTTTACCCGCTTTTCCACCAATACCATGTTGTAAGTAGTAACAAGCTCCACCAACATATTCGCCTTCTTCATTCTTTTGTCTGTAAAGAATACCAAGAACAATTTCTCCAAATTTTGTTGCTTGACCAACTATTGCTGTAAGCCACATCCAGAAAATTGAACCCGGACCTGCGATAAAAATAATGGAAGGGACAACTACAATGTTCGCAGCACCGATTGATGATGCAAGAGCAGCGGTTGCTGCTTGGAATGGAGAAACAGTTCCTTCTCCATCTTTCTTTTTACTAAACATTTTTCCAAATGTCTGACTCATAATATATGGGAAATAACGAAGTTGGAAAAATCCAAGTCTTAAGCTCAAGAAAATTCCTCCACCTACTAATAAAATCATAAGAGGCGGTCCCCAAAGCCAACCGGCAAATTTTGATAATACTGAAATAAATGATTCCATAAAATTCTCCTCAAATAAAATTTTTTGAAACACTATAACGTACTAATGTTTCCTTTAAATATATTATACAACTTTAGCTCTTAAAAATAGGGACATAATGAGAAAATAGTTTTGTAAATATTGATGAATTAAAAGTATAAATAAAGTGTAAAAATTGAATTTTTAATGCGAATTATTTTCATATAATTGAATTTATTATGATAATTAGTTGAACTGATTTTACACGAAAAAACAAGTATATTTTCCATAAAAAAATCTCTTGAAGTAAATCAAGAGATTTAAAAAATTATTTTATAACTGAATAAGAGTATAGTGGGTATTCTATTTTGTCATTTTCTTTAAAGTAAGCACCGGCACAATAAACCCAGTTAGGATTTTTCAGTAAGGCTCTTCCTTGGTAAATCATATCACAGGCGTTGCTTTGAAGTAAGTATTCGCAAAGTCCATAATCTTCCAAAAGTCCAACAGCGGAAACTACAAGACCGCACCTTTTGATTTCTCTACTTAATTCTGCTTGATAACCCGGATAAACCAATGGACTGCTTGGAACAAGACCGCCACTTGAAATGCTGTTGAATACAACTCCGTCTTTTTTTGCAAATTGTAAAATTTTTATAATATCATCTATGCTATTTCCATTTTCGTCATATTCATTTGCAGAAATTCTAAGATGAATATCAATATCTATGTTTTTTAATTCATTTAAAATTTCTCCCAAAAATCTATATCTATTTTCTACACTTGCCCCATATTCATCTGTTCTTTGGTTTGAAAGTGGAGATAAAAATTGACTGATTAAATATCCATGCGCTCCGTGGATTTCTACAAAATCAAAACCTGATTCTTTAGCAAGTTTTACGCTGTTTACAAAATCCGTTTGTAAGGATTTTATTTCTTCTTTAGTCAATTCTCTTGGCGCTTTTTCGTTGGAGAAAGAAATAGGACTTGGTGCAATTATTTCTTCATAAGATGAATCAGCTTTTCTTCCTGCGTGGCTTAATTGGATACCTATTTTACAGTCGTAGCCATGAACTCTATCCACAAGTTCTTTAAAGGCTTTCATTTGAGTTTCGTTGTATAAGCCTAAATCTACTCTTCTGATACCACCTGTAGGATTTACCATTGTTGCCTCAACGATTATTCCTGAAACGCCACCCAACGCTCTTGCAACATAGTGGTCAAAATGTTCTTTAGTTAAAACTCCATCAACTGTTTTTGAATGGAACATACACATTGGAGCCATAACAACTCTATTTTTAAATATATTTCTACCTATTTTCATAGGACTTAAAAGTTTACTCATAAATACCTCCTAAATTTTATGTTTAATCTATACCCTAAAATTTTTTATTTTAAAATAAATTACTTATTTTTTTAAAGAATACATAACTTTGATATAAAAAGAATAAAAAAAATTCATTGTTTATTAATTATCGATATATTTTTAAGTTTGATTAAAGGTTTGTCCGTTAAAATTAAGATGTAAAAACAAGAAATCTTAAAAAACTTCTGTTGCAAGTTTTGGTATTGGTGGATTGACTGTTAGTTCATTAGCTCTAGTTTTTGCAAATAGAAAGAAAAATAGATAATGAAAATCTAAAATTATTTAATCAAAAATATTCTTTAATGTAGATATATTGGAATATAATTCGTTTTCTAAATTCGTTTGGGGGAGGTCTTGTATTCCAATGTTTTTTTGCAAATGAAAAAGCTGTTGTAAAATCACAACAGCTTTTTTAATATTCATTATTTTATTTTACATATTTTAATACTAAATCTTTAGCGGCTAATGTTTCATCAGGACGTTTAATATCTGTATTATGAGGTGCCGCATGAACTATTTCAGGATTTGTTTCAGCTTCTTTTGCTATTTCAATTAAAGCCTTTGCAAAACCGTCAAGAGTTTCTTTTGATTCACTTTCAGTAGGTTCAATCATCAACGCTTCATCAACAATCAATGGGAAATATACAGTTGGTGGGTGATATCCCATATCTATCAATCTCTTAGCAACATCAAGAGTTACAAGTCCGTTAGGATTTTTAAGTCCTCCAAGTACAAATTCGTGTTTGAATTTAACATTTTCAGGTAAATTGTAGTAATCTTTTAGTTGATTTGCTAAGTAGTTAGAATTTAATACTGCATAATCACTTGATTTTTTAAGTCCGTCAGCGCCCAAAGCTAAGATATAAGCATAAGCTCTAACAAGAACACCAAAGTGTCCGTAAAAATCTTTCATCTTTCCTAATGTCTTTGGAACATCATAAGAGAAGTTGTATTTTTCTCCATTTTTAACAACAATAGGAACTGGCAAGAAGTCTTTTAAGAAATCTTTACAGCCAACATATCCTGCACCTGGACCTCCACCACCGTGAGGAGTAGAGAATGTCTTATGAAGATTGTAATGGATTGCATCAAATCCCATATCTCCAGGACGTACATGACCTAAAATTGCATTTGCATTTGCTCCGTCATAATAAACTAAACCGCCAGCTTCGTGAACGATTTTTGTGATTTCTTGAATTTCTTTTTCGAATAAACCTAATGTGTTAGGGTTAGTAAGCATAAGACCTGCAGTGTCATCGCCAACAGCAGCTTTTAAAGCTTCAATATCAACTAATCCACTTTCACAAGATTTAATTTCTATAATTTTATATCCTGCCATTGTTGCAGTTGCAGGGTTTGTTCCATGTGCTGAGTCAGGAACTATAATTTTATCTCTTTGGAAATCTTTGTTATCTTCATGATATGCTTTAAATAGCATAATACCAGTGATTTCTCCATGAGCTCCAGCTGCGGGTTGCAATGTGCAAGCATCCATACCTGAAGTTTCGTTTAATGCTTCTCCAAGTTCGTAAATTAATTGTAGAGCACCTTGAGCGCCACATTCACAAATATTTGGATGAAGATTAGCAAAACCAGGAAGAGCACACATAGCTTCATTAATTTTTGGATTATATTTCATTGTACAAGAACCTAATGGATAGAATCCTGTATCAACACCAAAGTTTTTATTTGAAAGATTTACAAAGTGTCTAACAACTTCAGGTTCAGCAACTTCAGGTAAATCAATTTCGCCGTCATTTAAAAGTTCAGCTGGAATTAGCTCTTTAATACATACATCTTCAACATCTAGTTCTGGTAATTTATGACCAATTTTGCCAGGCTTTGATAGTTCAAATATTAATTTATCGTATTTCATATTATGCTTCCTCCAATACCTTACATAGTTTGTCAATTTCTTCCTTAGTACGTTTTTCAGTAACTGCAAACATAATTACATTTTCTAATTCTGGATAGTGCTTTCCAAGATCAAAACCACCGATTATTCCATTTTCAAATAATTTTTTGTTCAATTCACAAACAGGTTTCTTAGCTTTTAATGCAAATTCTTTATAGAATGGAGCATCAAAAACTTTTTCAAATTTTCCAGTTGCTAAAAGTTTTTCATAAAGATAATGAGATTTCTTTATACATTGTTTTGAAAGTTCTTTAAGTCCAGTTTTACCTAAAAGTTCCATATAAATAGTAGCAGTTAAAACATTAATACCTTGGTTAGAACAGATATTTGAAGTAGCTTTATCTCTCTTTATATGTTGTTCTCTGGCTGATAGTGTAAGAACCCAACATCTATTTCCGTCTCTATCAACAGTTTGTCCAACTATTCTTCCAGGAATTTTTCTTAAGAAATCTTTATTTACAGCCATAAATCCTAAGTATGGTCCACCGAATGAAACAGGGATACCTAATGATTGAGCTTCACCAACAACTACATCAACATTACATTCAGATGGTTTCTTTAAAGCTCCTAAAGAAGAAGGATCAACAGAAACTACTGAATAACATTTTTTAATTCCGTGAGCAAGTTCGGAAATCTTAGTTACATCTTCAATATTACCGAAGAAGTTAGGATTTTGAACTAAAACAGCTCCAATTTCATCATTTAATTTTTCTTTTAAATCATCGATGCAAGTTACACCGTTGCAAGTTTTAACAACTTCCATTTCAATATGTTGAGCATGAAGATATGTTTTTAAAACTTCTCTTGACCATGGAGCAATAGCTTCAGAAACCAAAACTTTTTTCTTTTTAGCATGATGAGCAGTCATAATAGCCGCCTCTGCTAGACCTGTTCCTTGGTCATATAATGATGCATTTGCGTAATCCATACCAGTTAAGTTTGAAATCATAGTTTGAAATTCAAAAATATATTGTAGAGTTCCTTGGCTGATTTCCGGTTGGTAAGGAGTGTATGAAGTTAAAAATTCACTTCTACCAATAATTGTTGGAATAACAGCAGGAATATAGTGGTCATAAGCACCTGCACCTAAAAATGTTGTATAATCACTTGAAGATGCGTTCTTTTTTGCTAATTTTGTTAGATAGTTAGAAACTTCTAATTCACTTTTTGCTTTTGGAATATTTAATTCTCTTTTTAATTTTAATTCTTCAGGAATATCTGAAAATAAATCTTCAACAGAATTAACACCAAGGCTATCTAACATCTCTTTAACATCTTGTTCTGTTAGAGAAATATAAGGATACATATAGAATTTACCTCCTATTTTTAAATTGTTTTTAATTATTTTTTAAGAAATTTTTTACTAATTAATACAGCTGGAACTCTCTTGTTTCTAAGTTCAACTTCAACTTCGTTTCCTACTTCTGCATATTCAGTTTTAACTATTACATTTGCGATAGTTTTTCCAAGTGTTGGAGAAAGGTAACCAGTTGTAACAAATCCGATTTCTTCGTCGCCTTTGAATACTTTTGCTCCATGTCTTGCAATACCTTTACCTTTTAATTCAAGACCGATTAATTTTCTTGGAACACCGGCTTCTTTCATTTTAGATAATGCTTCTTTACCTATGAAGTCAGCTTCTTGTTTTAATTTAACGAAATATCCAAGACTTGCTTCAAGAGGAGTGATAACATCGTCCATTTCATTTCCGTAAAGAGGAAGAGCAGCTTCGAATCTTAAAGTATCTCTACAACCTAAACCACAAGGTTTAACTCCGTCTTCTTTACCGATTTCAAGGATAGCATCCCATAATTTATTCATACATTCTCCACAACCGTAGATTTCAAATCCGTCTTCACCTGTATAACCAGTACGAGAAACTAAGAATTTATCTCCACAATCGCCAAGAGTTACATTTTCTTTAAAAGTGAAGAATTTAATGTCATTTGCTAAATCAACATTTTTTGCTAATTTTTGCAATACTTTTTCAGCTTTTGGACCTTGTAATGCAATTTGTGCAGTTTCAGCTGAAATGTTTTTGATTTCTACATCATAATTTCCTTTTTGAGCTAAAAACCAAGCAAAGTCTTTATCTGTATTTGCAGCATTTACTACGATATACATATCATCTTGACCTTTTCTGTAAACAAGTAAGTCATCAACAACTCCACCTTTTTCGTTACATAGTAAAGAGTAAATAACTTGTCCATCACCGATAGTTGTTAAATCGTTAGTAATTAAATGATTTACATAGTCGAAAGCGTCTTTTCCTTTAACAGTAACTTCGCCCATATGTGAAACATCAAATAAACCTGCATTATTTCTAACAGCGTAATGTTCAGGTGCTAATCCTTCATACTTAACAGGTAATAACCAACCTGCATAGTCAACAATTTCTCCTCCGTATGAAACGTGTTTTTCGTATAATGGTGTTTTTTGTGCCATATCAAATTCCTCCTTAAATTTTAATAGAAACCAATTATCTAACTTATAAAAGATAATATTTTTCTTTAATGTAATTATATTATAAAAAAATAAAAATTACAATAGTCTTTTTACAAAATCACAAAAAGTATTTTATCAAACTAAAATTTATTTTAATGAAATTAACAAAAAAGATACTATTTAAAATAAAAACGTTTTAATTTTAACTTATAGATTTGTAATATATAAAAAATATACCCCAAAAATTTATTAATTAATTAAAATTTAAAATACTTTTTTAAAAAATTTTTAAAGTACTTTAATTATATCGATTTAATTGACAACAATTACTATAACTACTGATAAAAAAATAAAAAATATTAATTTTTAAAAAATATTTTACAAAAAATATAAAAAAATATTGATTTTTTATAAAGATTTTTTAATTTTACAAAAAATATGTTATAAACATTGAAATTACTTAAAAATAATGACTAATTGTCAATCTATATAAACTTATCAAATTTTGTATTAAATTTATTTTTTATCTATAGGTAAGAATTTTTGTTTTAATATAAATATAAAAACGTTGGTCAAAAAAATACAAAAAAATTAAATTTTTATAAAATACAACTGTTAAATATATTTAGAATATGATAAAATAATTGTAAATACTTAATTTAAAGGAATTTTTTTGTAAAAAATTATATGAATAAACAAAATCAAAATGATAAAAATATTTTCATAGCTGTTTTTGGGGTATAAAGCCATTAGAAACAAAAATAACTTAGGTAAAGGAGAAAATTATGAAAAAAATTGGACTTTTGGTAAATCCTATTGCCGGAATGGGTGGTAGAGTTGGTCTTAAAGGAACTGACGGAAGAGATGTTTTGGAAAAAGCAATCTCTCTTGGTGCAGTTCAAGAGGCGCCGGAAAAAGCAAAAAAAGCATTAAACAAAGTTGTTGAACTTAAAGATAAATTTAAAATATATACAGCAAGTGGGCTTATGGGCGAGAGTGAATGTGAGGAGCTTGGACTAAATTATGAAGTTGTTTATAACGCATCTGAAAAATCCTCCGTTACAGATTCTAAAGAACTTTTAAAATATTTTTTAGAAAATGATATTGAATTGATTTTCTTTGTTGGAGGAGATGGAACGGCAAGAGATATTTACTCTGTTATTGAAGATAAGATTGCCGTAATTGGAGTTCCTGCCGGAGTTAAGATACATTCTCCCGTTTATGGAAATACACCCGAACAAGCCGGAAGTTTGCTTTTTGAAGTTATAAATGGAGTCTCTCTTCCCGTTATCGAAAAAGACGTTGTTGATATTGACGAAGATGCTTTTAGAGATGATAGAGTAGAGGTCAGACTTTACGGATATTTAAAAGTTCCGTTCGACCAAAGATATTTACAAAATAAAAAATCACAAACGCCACAATCTGATAATGATGCACAAGTTTCAATCGCTTGTGATATAATCGATGATATGAAGGACGATGTTTTTTATATAATCGGCTCAGGAACGACACCTATGTATATTATGAAGGAATTGGATTTACCATATACAGTTCTTGGTGTTGACATAATAAAAAATAAAAAACTTGTTAAAAAAGACTGTAACGAAAAAGATATACTTGACACAATCGGAGATGAAAGAGCAATTTTAGTTGTAACTCCAATGGGTGGACAAGGTTATGTTTTCGGACGTGGTAATCAACAACTAAGCGCAAATGTATTAAGAAAGATAGATAAAAAAGATATTATCATTATTGCGACAAATGGAAAATTACAAAGTATAACATCAGGACATTTAGTAGCCTACACAATGGACGAAGAAATCGACAAAAAACTAAAAGGCTATTACAGAGTAAAGATTGGATACGAAAGAGAAAAAATGATTTTGGTTGATAATGAGTAAAAAGAGATGACTTTAAGGATTAGAAAAAACCAAGTCTGTCGGAAAAAGTGTGATTATTAAATGTGATAAAAGATAAATTGCTACCAAAAAAATTGCAATAAAATGTGGATTTGAATATGGCGGGCAGGAAGTGTTTAAATGTAACAACTAATATTTATTTTTGGTTAGTTATATGAAAATCAAATAAAAACAAGCAAAGGGAAGTATAGAAAAATTAAAGCCTATACTTTCTTTTTTTAATTCAAACAAAGAAGATAAAACGTGATAAACAAGAAATAAGCAAAGAATATAAAAATTTAAGGGTAAAAGTCTTGGACAAAAGAACCTAATGCAATATTGAGATTTGTTTATGGAAGAGCTAAAGATAGCATAGGTTTAAAATAAGACAATAGCTTCTTAGGACTGATTTTTTGTGATTTTTGTTTATATTTAGTCAGTCCTATAAGCAATACTTTTATATTAATCCCTCTTTTTTCATAAGAGATAACTCTCTTGAAAGGGCGGGTCTATTACAAGCTAAAAATTTCGCCAAATCCTCTCTGGATAATTTATTAGAAAATAGGGAGTCTTTACCATATCTGTCTATATATTTATTAATTTTTTCCCTAATCTTAGGTTTAGAATATATATCTAACTTGTAAGTTAAGTATGAAATTTGTTCATTATACAATTTTATAATATTTTCCATAAAAATCGGTCTGCTTGAACAAGACCTTTTATTTTTTTCAAAGATTTTGCTAATATCAAGGACCAAAATTTTAGAATCTTTTTTTGCAACCATAAATCTATCGGTTAGGGAGGAAAAATTTATAGAAAAAGAATCGGAAATATTATAAATCCTATCTATAATCTCTCTATCATTATCTATTGTTAATAAATCAATTCTTCCGTTTAAAACAATACCGGCCTTAAAACCTTCTGAAAAATCATATAGATACTCATCTTTAGTAAAATTTAAGATCTTATTGTCGATACAAGAAAGTATGTGCTCTATAGTAGATTCCTCTAAGCCATAAAATAATTCGCTTTTTAAAATAATTTCGTCCATAATAGCCCTTCCCGTTGCTTTAGCAACTGTAATAATAAGTATTTATGTTATAATTATATACGTAATGAATATTATTGTCAATAAGGAGGAAATGATATGGAACAAAACAAAATTATATTTGGACATGATTTTTTAAAAATGCTTGGTAGAACAAGACTTAGACCGGGTGGCGGTATTATGACCGATTGGTTACTTGATCAGGTTCAAATCGATAAAGATATGCGCATTTTGGAAGTTGCTTGCAATAGAGGGGATAATCTCATAAGACTTTATACTAAATATAAATGCAAAATAATAGGCATAGACATCGACCAAATTGCCATAGACCAAGCCTTAGAGAATATAAAGCTTTTAGGTTTAGACAAAGAAATTGAAGTTATGAATATGAATGCCTTGAATTTGGAGTTTGAGGATGAAACATTTGATTTAATAATTAATGAGGCAATGCTTACCATGCTTCCAAATGAAGAAAAAGCAAAAGCTCTTAAAAATTATCACAGGGTTTTAAAAAAAGGAGGATACTTATTAACTCATGATGTAGCAGTGGAAAATCAAAGTGAAGATATAAGAAGACAACTTTCAAAATTTACAAACATGGATGTGTATCCTCTAACCGTAGAAAATTGGAATAAACTGTTTATAGAAAATTCTTTTAGACCTTTTTCACAAAGAACCGGCAAGATGATTCTCTTAGATAGAGATACAATCATAAAAGATGAGGGACCGATTGGGGCTGCGAATTTTTATAAAAAAGCTTATTCAGAAGAAAATAGGGATAGATTTACAAAAATGTTAGAGAGATCTAAAAGTACAAAAAATTCTTATATAGTTTCAGCAAGTAAAAAGGAGGATTAGATGAAAGCTATTAAAAAAATATCATTAATTTTATGTTTGACATTGCTTGCCTCAACAGGTCTGACTGCTTGTGGCAAGACGAAAACTGAACAAAAACCAGAAAGCAATAAAGCAACTCAAACTGAGAAAAAGGATGAAAATAAAAAAACTAGGACAATCACAGACCACGCAGGTAATAAGGTAGAAGTTCCGGAAAAAATTGAAAGAATAGTAATAGATCAGATTCCTATCTTATCTACTTACATGGCTTATCATCATGGAAAGGCTCCATATATAGTAGGATATGCCGGTTCACTTAAGCAAGTAATTTCAAATACAGTATTAAAGGATATAGCTCCGGAACTTCTTGATAGTCAAAATACTGTTAAAGCTCAATCTGACATAAATATTGAGGAAATAATGAAACTTAAACCGGATGTTATTTTCTACAACGCATCAAATAAAGCACATTATGAAGCCTTATCTAAAACGGGCATACCATGTGTAGGTTTTGCTACCGTTGGTACAAATGGTCCAGCTGATCCAATAGATAGATACACACAATGGTTAAAACTTTTGGAAGATGTTTTTGGTGAAAGTGGAAAAACAAATGACTTTATAAAAGCAGGTCAAGAAATTGTAAAAAATGTTGAAGAAAGAATTGCAAAAATAGATGATAGTAAAAAACCAACCGGCATGATTTTATGGAAATATACTCAAGGTGTACCAATGGTTGCTGGTAAGGGAGTTTTTGGAGATTTTTGGCTAAAGAGAATTGGTGTAAAAAACTTAGCTGACGAGGTAAAGGGTTTTGCTAAAGTTTCTGTAGAACAAGTTTATAAATGGAATCCAGATATACTTTATCTTGATGGACCAGGTCTTCTTGACATTACAACAAAAGATGTATTCGCAAATTCAGTAGAAGGTATAAATTTTTCAAATATGAAAGCAGTCAAGGATAAAAAAGTTTATAACACAAAACTTGGTATGTGGAACTGGTTTACACCAAATCCGGATGGTCCACTTGTACTAGCTTGGCTTGCAAAATCAACCTATCCGGATGAATTTAAGGACTATGACCTTAAAACAATGATTAAAGAATACTATAAAACATGGTATAATTATGAATTAAATGATGAACAAATCAAGGATATGTTTAATATATGATTAAAAGAATCTTTATTAAGGATAAAAAAATAAAAGCAAGCTCGTATGCGATACTTATAATTTTACCAATATTAACCAGTATTTTTGCACTTGCTATTGGTAGAATGCCTTTAAGCATTGGACAAATTTTAAATTTTTTCAACGCTTATCTATGTGGTAGAGACTTTGATCCCATGCTCGAATCAGTAATAATAAATGTAAGATTACCAAGAATTATTACAGGTTTAGTAATAGGAGCAGGTCTTTCCGCAGCTGGTCTTGCTTTTCAAGGGGTTTTTTCAAACCCCTTGGCAACTCCGGACATTTTAGGCGTAAGTTCAGCTGCAAGTCTTGGAGCTGTAATCGGCATACTCCTATCATTTTCAACCCTATCAATCCAAGCCTTAGCTTTAGTTTTTGGATTAATTGGAGTTGTATTAACCCTATATATAGGCAAGACTAGGACTAAGTCATCGACAATAATGCTTATCTTAGCAGGTCTTGTTGTTTCGTCATTGTCAAATGCCATAGCATCCTTATTAAAATATACGGCAGACCCGACAGACAAGTTGCCAGCCATCAGTTATTGGCTTATGGGCTCTTTTGCAAGATCATCCTACAAAAACTTGATGCTTTCAGCACCCCTAATAATTTTTGGGATAATTTTAATAAGACTTTTGATATTTAAGCTAAATATTATGAGTTTATCAGAAGATGAAGCAAAAAGTCTAGGAGTTAATGTTAAAAAAACCAGACTTATTTTCATATTTGCATCAACACTAATTACAGCCTCATCTATATCAATGTGTGGTCAAGTCGGATGGGTTGGTTTAATAATTCCTCACATGGCAAGGATGATGGTGGGAGCAAACAACACTCATACCCTACCTATTAGTTTATCTTTAGGAGCAAGTCTTATGGTACTAATAGAAGCCTTATCAAGGACCGTTTCTGTAATAGAATTACCTATATCAGTTCTTACAGCAATAATTGGAGCTCCAATTTTTATAAGTTTAATTAGAAAAACTGGGGGTGGTTTCAATTAAGTTAGAATTAAAAGATGCAGGATTTTATTTTTACGAAAATCAAATATTATTTAAAGATTTGTCATTCGTCCTTGAACAAGGTGAAGTTTTATCTATTCTGGGGCCTAATGGAGTTGGCAAAACAAGTCTTATAAGATGTATATGTGATTTTGAAAAATGGAAATTAGGCAAGAGTTTTATAGATGAAAAGGATGTTTCAAGTTATAGTAGAAGGGAATTATGGTCTAAGATATCATATGTTCCACAAAAAAGGTCATTTTCTTTTGAATATTCAGGAATAGATATGGTGGTCTTAGGGCTTTCCAGCAAGATTGGACCATTTGCAAAACCGGGTGCAAGAGAATATGAAAAGGCAGAAAATCTTATGAAAAGCTTAGCTATAGAAAATCTTAAAGATAAGTCATGTTCAGTGATGAGTGGAGGAGAACTCCAGATGGTTCTCATAGCCAGAGCCTTAATTTCAGATCCGAGATTAATCATATTAGATGAGCCGGAAAGTGGCCTTGATTTTAAAAATCAGCTAAAAATAATTTCATTAATCAAAAAACTATCCAAAATAGACAATATCAGTGTTATTATAAATACTCATTACCCGACCCACGCTCTTGAAGTAGCAGATAAATGTTTGATGTTAATGCACAATGGCAGACATAAAATAGGCAAAATATCTGATATTATCTGTAAGGGAAATATGAAAGAAGCATTTAGCGTAGAGGTTATACTTGAAAAAATAAAAAAAGATAAGAATGAATATAATACTATAATACCCATTAGCATAGTAGGTGATTAAAATGAAAAATATCAGTAAGGGAAAAATATTGACACTAGAAGAGGTAATACCCATAAAAGACAATCAAACTATAAGCAAGAAACTTGTAGATTTATATAATCTTCACATCTTACTTATGAGTCTTGATCAAAACACCAGTATTTCCTCTGAATTTTATGCTGAAGAAAGATTATATTTTGTTTTAAAAGGCGAGCTTAAATTTAATAATGAAAGACTTTTAAATAACGAACTAATACTTTTTGAAAAAAATAAACTTTTTGACATAGAGACAAGGGAAAAAAGTATATTTTTAGAAATCGCAATTAACTTAGAGGAGGAAGAAATGAAAAACATTGACAAAGGGAAAAAAATTAAACTAGTTGACTGTTTAGATTATGTGGATGGAGGAATCGCAAACATTGACCTTGTATCAAAAGACGGGTTTAAGCTTATTCTAATGGCTTTTGATGCAGGTGAGGGCCTAAAACCACACAAAGCTCCCGGAGATGCTCTTGTCGTAGCACTTGAGGGCAAGGCAAAGCTTCTTGTTGGAGATAAAGAAGTTGAGATTGAATCAGGAGAACAAATAGTATTTCCGGAAAATGTAATCCACAACGTAACTGCAATTACAAAATTTAAGATGATGTTAATCTTATCTATAGATAAATAAAAAAGATTGAATGATTTTTCAATCATAAATCTGAAACCTAAAATTGGACCGATACCGGAGTTAGCATTAAAGCTTACTCTGGTACTTTTTTTATAAAGCCTCCCATTTTTCCAAATCAGATTTTGGAAGTATTTGAAAATACAATTTGCAAGTACCACTTTTAATTTTAATAAAGAGAACAATATTTATTGCTATGGTGCAGACAACGGAATAGATATGTGCTAATTTAGGGCTATACAAACAAAATATCTTAAGATTAATGGCAAGGTGTGTAATAATTACTGTTGCAAAAAAGATGTAGAGATAGAAAAAGATAAAAAGTCCACCCCATCTTTTACGGAGAATACAAAAATGTTTCCTTAACTGATGAAGAATATGGAAAATTAAAGGATAAAATGCAAGGTCATAGGGAAGAAATGATAGAGAAGCTGTCAACCTATATGCAAAGCACAGAAAGAAACTACAAAGACCATTATGCGACCTTAGTTCATTGGTATGAACAGGACAAAGGGAAATTAAAGGAAAACAGTAAATCAAAAGTATATACCTTTGAAGATTATG
>NZ_KQ960152.1:28707-114909 GCF_001553085.1 Parvimonas sp. KA00067
ATAGGTATCAGACTATAGCTAAGTGTAAAATAAGGTTTAAAATTGCAGTATGGGAAAAATATCGTATTTATGATAAAATGACAATGATATGGTAATAAACTCAGTTATAAGGAGAGAATATATAAATGCGAATTCAATTTACTGTAACCGATGAAGAACTTGAAATTTTAACTAAAAAAGCAATAGAGGGAGGTTTCCCAAGCGTTACTGAATATTGTAAGTGTAGCAGTTTACAAGAAAATACAAGCTATGCTGACCTATATACTACCTTATTAAACAAAATTAGTTCTTTACCGAAAGGCAAAGAATTTGTTTTGAGAGAGTTAATCGCAACACCGCCGGCATTGATTGGTAGATGGTTTTATGAAAATGTAAATAAGAGACTTGTAAAAAATGTAGAACACATCGGAAAAGCTGAAGGTGGAGTAGAAAAATACAAAAAAATATAAGACTTATTCAAAAAGCTACTCAGTGCGTGGCGAATTGGAAAAGAATTTAGATAATGTTGGAGGTGCATTTCATGGCAGAAGAAAATAAAGAGATAGTTATTGTGGATAATAAAACTATACAAGAAAAAATATATTTTATTCGTGGGCAAAAAGTAATGCTTGATTCAGATTTAGCCGAAATATATGGGTATGAAACTAAAAACTTTAATAGACAGGTGAAAAACAACGCAGAAAAATTTGAAGGTGAAGACTTCATGTTCCAATTAACGGACGAAGAAATGGTAGAACTTTCAAGGTGCAAAAATTTCACCTTGAACAGAGGGACTGGTAGAGGAAGTAATATTAAATACAATCCTTATGCATTTACAGAACAAGGAATCTATATGCTCATGACTGTACTAAGAGGTGAACTTGCTGTTAGGCAAAGTAGAGCTTTAGTTAGAACATTTAAGCAAATGAAAGATTTTATCATAGAAAACCAAGATTTTATCGGTTCAAAAGAATTAGTTCAAATAGCAGTACAGACAAATCAAAATACAAAGGATATAGCTGAAATAAAGTCGCAAATGGCTACAAAAGAAGATTTGAAAAAGGTGATGGATAATTTTATAGATCCAGACACTTACAAGCATTTCCTTTTAATGAATGGAGATAAGATTGAAGCAGATGTTGCTTATACAAAAATATATAAGTCTGCAAAGGAAAGCATTTATGTTATAGATAACTATATAGGTTTGAAAACCTTGGAATTATTAAGGGCTGCAAAAGACAATATTGAGGTTATAGTATTTAGCGACAATGTGAAAAACAAGGATATGCTTACAAAAAATATCCTAAACGATTTTAGAAAAGATTACCCTAATATCAATTTGAAGATAAAAATTGCAGGTAAAAAGTATCATGATAGATATATTGCCATTGACTATGGAACAGAAAATGAAGCCTTTTATCTTTGCGGAGCTTCATCAAAAGATGCAGGAAATAAAATATCAAGTATTACAAAGATAGAGGAATCTTCCAAGGATATGTATCATACAATGTTTGGCGGAATGCTGAACAATAAGAATTTGAAACTTTAATATGTAAATGGTAAAGCGTTATTCAATGAATAGCTATAAGACTTGCGAAAGGCGGTAGAAAGAAAACAGATGTTATAGCTATGGCAGAGCTTACAACTAATGTTATGGCAGGTATGGGGAAGAATAAGCCTATAACACTTAAAAATTTGGAGAGAATATGTAAAGCACTTGACTGTACACCCAACGATGTATTCTCTTTTGATGATGAATATGAGGAATAAGAAGGAGATGATTATTAGTGCAAAAGTTAGATAAATTATCAAAAAAAGAAATTGAAATCATATCAACACATATTGCAAATGCATTTATTGATTATAAGTATAGCATCAATGATAAGGGATTGCTCAAATATATCCCGAATCGAGATGATATGTTCACATATATTAATGCAATTGTTCAGGCATCATACAATAGTGGATTGCTTTATACCACATCAAAAAATAGAGAGGGCTATCTTATATTATCAGGAGAAGGTGTCGGAAGAATTAGTTTTTGCGATGGCATTAAGATGATATTGGCTGAAAAAAAAGCTCTTGGTGGATGGAGAAACATGAAATCCTTCATATACGCATGTTTTTCTGATGGTGGTACTATCGAATATAGAATGCGTAAAGCAAAGCGAAAATTTGTAAAAATAGAAGTATTAGCGGTTAGATCGGAATTTCAGGGGCAGGGATATATGAGAAAAATGATGTCTTTTGTTTATGCACTTGCTAAAGAAAAAAATGTGCCGGTTATACTTGACACAGATGATATGGATAAAAATCTAAAATACCAACATTTTGAAATGAGATTAGACAGAATGCGTAATTGTGGGGATGATTTTCATATGTATGATTTGATATATGAATCGAGTGAAATAAGATAATGAATTAAGAATTTGCGAAGGAGCAGAAAAATGAATCAATACTTAAAAGAATCCCCAATGCTGGATTTTTCAAATCCGAGTATTCAAAAACTAATAGAGGTAAAGCGTTGGAAAGAACAAGATAAATTTGACCGCCTTAGATCTATTTATAACTTTGTAAGAGACGATGTTGAATTTGGATACAATGCTGATGACAATATACCTGCATCCAAAGTTCTTAAAGACGGCTATGGTCAGTGCAACACAAAAGGAACTCTTTTCATGGCATTGCTCCGTGCCTGCGAAATTCCTTGTCGGGTGCATGGATTTACGATAGATAAACAACTGCAAAAAGGTGCAATGAGCGGTTTCATCTACAAAAACGCCCCTCGAAATATATTACACAGTTGGGTTGAAGTGTTTTTTTGAAGATAAACGGTACGAATTAGAGGCGTTTATACTGGATCAAAAATACCTATCTAATTTGCAGAAAAAATTTGCAAACTGCACAGGTGTGTTTTGCGATTACGGGGTGGCGGTAAAAGACTTTCAGCATCCGATAGTTGATTTTGATAGAAACAACACATATATACAAAGCGAGGGAATTAAGCAGGATTTTGGCGTATATGATTCTCCTGATGAATTATTGAAAAACAATCAAACCGAATATTATCAGCAATTAAAACTCTTGATGAAATGCCAATGAGGTGTCGTTTATGTGAGCATAACGATTGGAAATCATTAGGACTTAGATTTTTGACGGTAGATAATTATTTAGTGTTTTATATACCTGATGAAGAAAAGAAACTTGTAAAAATATATCGTATTATCTATGGCAAAAGAGATATTGAAAATCAGTTAAAAGAAAATATAACTTTTGAATAAGGATTTAAAATTCCAGATGATGTTTGGGAAATTTAATAATATGTATTAGAGAAGTAAAGGTAGAAATGCCGATACTTCTCTTTTTTTATTGATAAAAGGAATGAAAACATGGATAAATAAATGATTAATATTAATGCCAATCTGTTAAAAGAACCTACTTTTGGAACTTTTACAAGAAGTGATGAAGAGGTTCAAGTTGTAAATTTTGCTCTTTCGAAAGGATATGGAAAAGGTAGAGAGTATATCAACTGTGTATTGTAAAATAGAGTCTGTTAAACCCGCCTTAGGACTGGAAGATTATTTTTTTGCTCGTTTTGACGCAGTAAATTATGTGATTGAAAGGAATCTGTATTATATGCTATAATTGAGTTGATAATTAATATTGCTTAACATAAAAAGGAGGCAGGCCTTATTTACACCCATATTTCTTTTAGTTTTTACTCCTCTTGCTGGTAGATTGCCAAAAGGACTACATATGATTATTCGTGGAGGTTGGCTTAACATAATATATTTTATTTACTACTTATCTTTATTGATAAACCATACTAATATGAATTTATAAGATTATAAAGTAAAGGGTTAGAATCATTATTTTAGTTGATAAAGGGGAATTTTATAAAATTTATTATTTAAAGGAGAAATGTTTATGAAACAATTAAATTTTATTGATAACAAGAAAACAAAGCCTGATTATAGAAACTGGGTTCCTGTAAGTTTACTTAGAAATTTTATCGTAGGAACCGTAATTACTTTTATTCTTTTTATAATTTTTGCGGGGACAGACCTTGTTCTTAGCGGAACTGCTAGGATTATCTGTGAAATTATTTTAGGAATTGGAGTCTTAATATTTCTATTTTTCTCAATTATGCTTTCCTTTATGTATCGAGCCTTTGACTATAGGGGCAAGAGGAAACTCGCCAAAACTATTACAGAAGGCGTCGCAGAATATGTTGAGATACCGAACGGTGGAGTTGGACTTGATGTAGGATGTGGTAGCGGTGCACTTACCATAGCATGTGCAAAAAGAAATCCAAAAGCGACCATGGTGGGTTGCGATATTTGGAGTGGATCATATAAAGGGGAGTTTTCTAAAAAGATTTGTGAAGACAACGCAAAGGTGGAAGGCGTTTCAAACGCGAGATTTGAAGTTGGAAATGCGCTCAAGCTTCCTTTTGAAGATGAAAGTTTTGATGTTGTTACAAGCAACTACGTTTATCACAATATTACAGGGAAAAACAAACAAAAACTTTTACTAGAAACTTTTCGCGTACTTAAAAAAGGTGGCGTTTTTGTTATTCATGATTTGATGAGTAAGTCAAGATATGGAGATATGGATAAATTTATCGAAGAACTTAAAAAAGAAGGATACAAAGATATAAAACTAATAGACACAACAAACGGAATGTTTGTCGGACATAGAGAAGCTAAGTTTTTAAGCCTTGCAGGTTCAATGTTGTTCATTGGTAGAAAATAGGTAGGATATTGCAATTAAACCGAAACAAGCAAAGATCTTGTTAACTTCTTTATATTGAGGATAGGAGACTATATAAAAAATATTTTTATATAATGAAAAATTGAATGAACTTTATTAGCTACGGAAATTAGAAAAATATCAAAATCAGATTTAAAAGAATTAGCAAAATTAATGGTAAGTGTCTATAATGCTCCACCTTGGAATAATAAATGGACAGTAGAAACAACCCCGGAATCCTTAACTGATATTTCAGATTTCCCTAAATTTTTCGGCAATGTAATTGTCGATGGAAATAAAATAATTGGTGCAATAATTGGTCATATAGTAGGCTAAGTATCTAACGACTTGCATTATTTCTAATGTAGGTTTTTAGATACTCGCCTCCAAACCGTATGTACACCTCTCGATGGATACGGCTTTCCATTTATTCTTCATTTGAGTTATTAATTTTTTCAAAACATTCATTACAAATTACTAGAGTTTTTCTATTAATGCTTTTCATAAAAACATGCCAAGCATATTTATCAGTTAAGTCTTTAAGCTTTTTTTACTTGATACACTTTTAGATTGTTATTTTCTTTCCCGCACCATTCACATTTATTATTTTTCAATCTTAAACCTAGCGTTGGTTTCTTAAGATAGAATTTTTGCTTATGAATCACATCAGCATTTTCACATTGGGGAAATCCTTTTCTAACCAAGCTGTCTTTCCGAAGTAAACGAGTTTTATTATTACCATTTTTATCTGTATAACTTATACCAAAGTCTTTATCAGTGCGGTATCTAGTTATAATATCCGTTACCTTTCTACTATTTTGCTAAAATGGATTTACTTCGTACCTTATGGACGCACAAATTATATGATTATGAATATGTCCTCTATCGATATGAGTTGCAAGTACAAACTCATAATCTTCTTTTAAAATTTTCTTACATAATTCCATTCCTATTTCGTGAGCTTTTATAGGATTAACCTCTCCTGGAGCAAAAGACTTAATTAAATGCCTAGCTAAAACTGTTGCTTTTGAGTTAGATTCTTTTATTGTTTGTAACATTTCTTCACTTGCAAAATCTTTACTACACATAAAAGTAGATGATAAAAATTTATCGTTTGTTTTATCTGGATTTAAAATATAATATATTGCCTTTTTTTAAGTTTTTTATTAATAGATTTATTTTTTTTCAATAAGAGCTGACTTTGAAATCCAATGACTTAAATATGTTTTATATCATCATAATCAGTTTATATTTCAATTATGCATTCAATAGCAAACTCGGTAGATTTTTCGGTATAATATTTTACTTCCTTATTTATATTATATTCTGTAATATCTTCAAAAGAGAGTTCCTTTCTAGTTAATTTATTTGCTGTTTTAATTATACAGGATATTCTATTTTTCACATATATTGTTGACCTACAAATTAAAGTCATTTTTATATTGATTTTTCTTATTTTTAATGGTATAATTGTTAAATAGAAAATTATTGTTATTAGAAGGAGTGAGTAATTGAATAAGGTACTTGTTGAATTTATTAATACTTGACCAAGTTGCGACTCCATAGGGAGAAATGTCAAGGATGTGGCAAAAGAATTTGGGGATAAAGTTGAAGTAAAACTTTATAGTCAAGGCAAGGACATAGAGGCTTTAAAAAAATATGGAATGGTATTTCAAGGAACCATGATTATTAACGAAAAAAAGAAAGTAACTAGATTGAGTGTAAAGAACATAAGAAAAGAGATTGCTCAGGCGGTTGATGATTTAAATGAATAAAAAAAATAGTGGATTTTTAATTAATTTTTTATTAATCATTTCAATAGTCGGAATTGTAGCTCTAATATTTATTTTTCCTAAGAGAGAAGAGACGGGAACTTTAAGGATTGGCGCTGGAGATGATATGGCAGGATCAATTTTAAAAAAAGTTATAAGTCAAAACAGATTTGATTTTGAAATTGAGCCGTACTACTTAAAGGACTGCTGAGCACCAACAGCTCAATGGTCATTGAAATCAAATGTTTATGATGTGGCGATAATATGTACTGACGCCGCAGATAAATTCATAGAAGCTAGCGATGATTTTGTTTTGCTTGGAACCGTAACTGAAAATACAGATGTGTTAATTAAAAAAGATAACAACTTAAAAAAAATAGGACTGACGAGCAATAAAAATTATCTTTCAGAGTTTATTAAAGAAAAATATGCTGATGCAGAAATTGAATATATGAGTCCGCATAGTTTTGGTTACGCCTATGAAAGTGGTCAAATAGATGGATATGTAATTGATATTGCACTGATTAATTCCTATTTGGAAGGTAAAATTGAAAATGTATCGGACAGTGATTATGGTTCAAATGTAATAATAGCAAATAGAAAAATTCTTAAGGATAAAAAATTTGAAAAGTTTTTAAAAGCTTATAATAAAATGGTTTTAGAATATAATAAAAATCCAAATCCAGATTATTTTGAGTTTAAGTTTGGAAAAGATGAAAGGAGGGATGAAATATGGAAGGTAAAATTAAAGGAAATAGATTTAAAAAAATGATGAAGTCAGATGATTTTAAACAAAAATTATATACATTTGGCTTTGTAATTCTTTTACTTATAGTTTGGCAAATTGCCTCAACCAAAGTAGGCATACCACTGTTATTGCCAACACCAAAATCTACCTTTACAGAATTTTACTCTAACATTACAAATTCACAAGTTATGACAAATATAGGAATAACAATGTCAAGGGTAGTTAAAGGATGGCTTATAGCAGTTCTTGTAGGAGTTCCAATAGGAATGGCCATGGGCCTATCAAAAATATTTGAAGGAATCTTGGGTGGTGTTGTAAACTCCCTAAGGCAAATACCCATGATGGCGTGGGTTCCACTTTCAATTATTTGGTTAGGAATTGGAGAGGGCCCAACACTATTTATGATTGCACTTAATGGGGTGTTTCAAGTTATTATGAATACATCTTCAGGAGTTGCATCAATAGATAAGGATTATTATAATGCGGCAAAGAGTATGGGTGCTTCAAAGGGAAGTACATTTATAAATGTAGTTGTTCCAGCGTCCACGCCTCATATTCTAGTAGGAGCAAGACTTGCCATAGGCGCTGGCTGGATGTCCGTTATCTGAGCTGAGTTCATCGCGACAAGTGCAGGTATCGGTTATGAAATGATGCAAGCACAGTCAATGATGCAGACCAATAGGTTATTGGCGCTTATGATGTTATCAGCATTAATTGGATTTATTTTGGATAGGTTTTTACTTTTATTAAATAAAAAACTTACCGCATGGAGGTACATAAGTTGAAACTAGAAGTAAAAAACATATGTAAGGGATTTGAAGAAGATCAAGGAACAAGAATAGTTTTAGACAATATAAGTTTTAATGTTAAAGAGGGAGAAATAGTAACATTACTTGGCCCTTCAGGATGTGGTAAGACAACAATGTTAACCACAATTGCGGGTTTTAAAAAGCAAGACAGCGGG
This sequence comes from Parvimonas sp. KA00067, assembly GCF_001553085.1. Taxonomy (NCBI): domain Bacteria; kingdom Bacillati; phylum Bacillota; class Tissierellia; order Tissierellales; family Peptoniphilaceae; genus Parvimonas; species Parvimonas sp. KA00067. Next base: position 36,923 of record NZ_KQ960152.1, read on the forward strand.
GTTATCCTCTTAAATGGAGAACCAGTTACAAAAGCTGGTCCAGACAAGGCATTTATGTTTCAAAATTATGCACTATATCCTTGGAAGACCGTTGAAAAAAATATTCTCTTCCCAATGAAACAGGCGAAGATGAGTGTAGAAGAACAGAGAAAAAGACTGGATTACCTACTGGAAATCTCTAGACTTAAAGAGTATAAAAATCTCTACCCTCATCAAATGTCTGGAGGTATGAAGCAGAGAACTGCTTTAGTAAGAGCTTTGGCAGTTAGACCGGAAATACTTTTAATGGACGAGCCTCTAGGAGCTCTGGACATTGAAATGAGACAAAGCCTACAAAATGAGTTGCTTGATATATTTAGAAAAGAAAATCTTACTGTTATAATAGTAACTCATGATGTAAGTGAAGCGATTTATTTATCTGATAGAGTAATTTTAATGTCTACAAACCATGGAGAGATTATTCTTAATGAAAAAATAGAATTAGATAGCCCGAGAAATCCAGAGGATGAAAAATTCAAAGAATATGTAGGGCTTTTATCTAATAAATTTATTGAAGCAGGTAGTAGAAAAAAGAAAGAAACGGAGGTGAATTTTGAAAATAAATAATGAAAACATCTATTGATATAAAAGACGTTGAATGTAATGAAGATATTTTAACACCTGAAGAACGCAAAGACAGAATTGGTGTTTTAAATCTTATGGTGGATGAAGGAGGAACACTTCCGATTTCAAAATGTTCAAAGTTTAAAACGCTGGACAGTTTGATAAAAAAGAGGAAGCTAATATTAGACGAGGAAGACAAAGAGATACAATTTGCATATCCAGTTTCAGGGCTCCCAACATCACATCACATTACATTGGAAGATGGAAGAGAGTACTACTCAATGTGTGCCATAGACTCTCTTGGATCCTATTTTACATTCTGGCAGGACTTGGAAATTGATTCCGTATGTTCTACCAGTGGAGAACCGATTAAAGTAGTGGTAAAAAATGGGGAGATTGTTTATAAAAGCAGTCCAGATATTCATTGTATCCATGTGGATTTAAACAAGTTTGATGATTGGTCAGCATCTTGCTGAAACGTAATGAACTTTTTTCTGGATGAAAAAAAGATGAAGGGTTACTTTGTAGACAATGAATTAGACAATGAAATAACCTATGGATTAAGTCTAGATGAGGCTTTTAAAGTAGGCAAAAAAATATTTTATAGTGAGGTATTGAAATGAGAGTAGCTTATGTTGTTAGTTCAAGCAATTCCAGAAAGATTTTAAGGGATATGATTATTCCTCAAATGGAAGCTGGAGAACATGTTGCAGAAGTCGTAGGAATGTTCTTTGTTTTTGACAATACATTTATGTTGTTAGACAACACCGACTTGGGAGAAAGAATTCAAAAGTTAATTGATGAGAAGGACATGGTAGTATTAGCATGTGATCAATGTGTCTATGAAAGAGAAATTGAAGACAAGCTAATCAAAGGAGCACATATAGGTTGTTTCCCTATGTTATATGGACTTTTGAAGGATGCAAATTTAGATCAAGTTATAACTATATAAGAGCTTGACAGAATTAAAACCGGTGGTACGGTTTTTAATTCTAAACAACATTGAAGTCAACTTCAGAGTTTTGAGAGATAGATGTTTGATTATATTTTAGATTTAGAATTTGGAGAAATATATGTTTGATTATATTAAAGAGATAATTTTAAGATCTGTGGAGTTACTTAACGGAGCCTCAACATGGCTTGTAATTAGTTTATTCATAGCAGGTCTAATGAGAAATATAATTTCACCAGTAAGACTGCAAAAGTCACTGGGAAATAAAAAGATATCCTCAATATTTAAAATAACTGGATATTCATTGCTACTTCCAGTATGTAGCTGTGGTTCTGTTCCCATAGGAATAAGTCTTTACTATTCGGGAGCATACGCTGGACCAACTTTAGCATTTTTAGCTTCGTCACCGGTGTTAAACCCTGCGGCATTAATACTTAGCTTTGGACTACTGGGAAAGCAACTAGCTCTAATCAATATTTTTGCAGGAATTACATTACCTATAATAATTGGAATTATAGGCAATTTAGTTGCAGGTAAAGAGCTTAGAAATGAAATGGTTGCAGAAGAGATAAGCCATATAGATTTAGAAGAAGAAAAGAAAAAAAGCATTAAGACAAAAATATCAGAAGGAATGGAATGGGTAAGAAACGACTTTGCCATAACACTTAGTAAGTATGTTGTATATGGAATGTTGTTTGGAGGTTTTGTATTAACAATTTTCCCAGAGTCATTTATACAAAAATATCTAGGTGACCCGGGACTGTTATCGCTTTGGAATGTTGCAGTGCTTGCGTCCTTAATGTATGTGTGTGCAGTTGGTCATATACCTTTAATTGCAGCACTAATTGCATCTGGAGCATCTCCCGGGGCGGCAATAACATTCCTAATGGCAGGAGCAGCAACAAATATTCCCGAAATAATAAGTATTGGTAAAATGATTGGAAAGAGAACGGCAACGATTTATACTGTGGTTATTTCTACATACGCTATGTTTATCGGATTTATGACTAATAAGTTATTAATGCCAGGTTTTCAAAGGCAGATGAAATATGATGAAGTTACAAATGCTATAAACTACGCGAACAAGATGATGTTATCATTCCCAGAATGGTTTAAGTATGTTTGTTCGGCCATTGTTTTTTATTTTTTCTTAAAATCTGCATTCTTTAAATTAAGAAATTACTATTATAGGAAAAAGGAAAATTAAAATGGAGTCAAAAAAAAACAAAAGCATAATTTTAATAAAGGTTTCAATTATAATTCTTGCTTTGCTTTTAGGTTATTTTGGATACAGGAACAATATAAAATATAAAAAGGTCGACTTTGGAGTTGAAAAAGATCATTACTTGTTGCAGGCGTTTTATGATAAATTTCCAGGAAAAGAAGTTGTAAAATGTAAGCTTGGAGATGTATCAGGCAACGGCAAAGATGACCTAATTATTATTTTCAGAAAGACTAAAGAGCTAAATCATTTAGTAGTAGCTATAAATTCAGGAAAAGAAATCTATTTTTCAGAAGAAAGTAAAGCACCTTATGAAAATCAAAAAATTGAAATTAAAGACATAGATAATAGTCCGCCAAATGAATTTGTTGTAAGTGGTTCAAAAAGGGGACAATATGGTTATGGTGTCTTTAGAATTGAAGGCAAACATCTTCACAATTTATTTTCAGAAGGCATGGGCATATGCTGATAGTTTTTTTTTACTTGGGTCAAGTAAGGAGATATTATGAAAGTTAAAGAGGTATGCGAATTAACGGAACTTAGTGACTCTGCAATAAGATATTATGAAAAACAGGGGTTACTAATGGATGTTAAAAGATTGGATAATGGTTATAGAGATTATGATGAGTCCCATGTGGAAAATTTAAATTTTATAAAAAAAGCAAGAAATTTAGGTTTTAGTCTGGATGAAATAAAAGATATTATTATGCTTAAGAGAAGTGGGAATTCAACTTGTAGCTATGTAACTAGCCATATGCGAAGAAAGATTGAGGATATTGATAAAGAGATAAATAGATTAAAGCAAGAAAAGAAACTTTTAATAGAGCATCTTTTAGAAGGAGATACAGTAAGTTGTTGTAAAGGACATTTTTGTCATTATATTGAAGGATTAGATGAATAAATCTTGACACTTAAGTTTAGTTCAAGGTTTATAATAAAAATATAGATATATCAAATAAAAGGAGGATTTAAAATGAAAAGAAAGATTTTATCTATTTTACTTATTTCATCTATGCTATTTCCATTTACAGCATGTAAAGGTGGTTCAGGTGGAAATGTTGAAAAAGTAGCTTATGATGCAAAGGCTGTAGCGGCAAAGTATAACTTGCCAGAAATCCCTGAGGCCGACAAGAATTTAAAGGTTCAAATGGGATACAATGACTGTGACCACATGGTAGGAGCTATCATCGGGGAAAAAGCGGGAATTTATAAAGCTTTAGGATTAAATGTTACAGTTACAAAGACAAATAATACAAACATAGCACAGGCCATGACAACAGGCAAAATGCATGTTGGATACATGGGTATTGAAGGTGCACTAAATGCAAGATCTGAAGGGGCTCCAATAATTATGGCTGCTGCTAATCACCTTGGAGGATCTAGTTACTTAGTTGTTGCAAATGATATTAAAGATCCTAAGGATTTAGTTGGTAAAAAGTTAGCTATAACTGCAAATCCCGAAAACAATCCTCAATGGATTAAATGGGCAACAAAGCTTGGCTTACCAATTGAAAAGGATAATTATGAAATCATCAAGATGTCACAAAAAGATTGCCCAATGGCACTTAAATCCGGGAAAATTTCAGCTTTCTCATGTTGTGACCCGTTTGCATCACAATGTGAATATCAAGGACTTGGAAAAGTTGTTGCTGTTGGTTGGGGCGGACTAATTGATGAAACTAAGAAAGAACATGATCATAAACATGGTTGGGGAATGTGCTGTATATATGCAATGAATGAAAACTTCAAAAAGGAACATCCAGAAGTTGCACAAAGACTTCTAGTAGCACATGCAATGTCACTTAAATACTTATACGACCATCCATATAACGCTGCAATGATGTTTGCCGATGGATTTGGTACAGCTCCTGAAGTTGGTCTTATGACAATCTATATGAAGACTATTGCAGAAGGTAGAACACTTACTTGGGAATTTAATCAAGAAAATATTGATAACTTTGTAAAACAATACGATGAATACAAGATTGATAAAAAGTTTAGACCAAGAACTGATAAACTAAATGAATTTGTAAATCTTAACTTTGTTAAAGAATCAGGAATAGAATCCTTCAGTGATTTTACAAAAGAAGATAAAATCGATGAAAAATTCCCTATAGGTATTAGTTTTAAAGATTGGTTAAAGAAAGCTAAGGAAATTGATGGAATTGACAATAAAGTTGGAAACGACATTAAAATTCCAGAAATTTATAAGAAACAAAAATAATAAAAAGTCGGAGGAAACTCCGATTTTTTATTTTATATATATATTTGATATCATATTAACATAAGCAATAAGGGGGATTAATATGAGAGAAGGCATATGTGGAATATGTCCAGGTCAATGTCATGTGGCTTTGGATATTGAGAACGGTAGAATAAAAAAGATAAAAAAATCTGAAAAGAATTTTCCAAGTGCATTATGTCTAAGGGGATTTTATTCTGATGAAATTTTGAACTCTCCAGACAGGTTAAAGACTCCTTTAATAAGAACTGGAGCAAAAGGAGAGTTTTCTTGTTTTCAAACAACTACTTTGTAAAATTAAAAAGATATAGCCTGTAATAAGCTGATGTCTTGACTTTACCGCCGAATTTCACCATAATTTGAGTAATGTGGTAAAAGATGTCTTTTGCTTACTATTTTTTAGGAGTAAGATATGGTAGATAAAGAAATTCTTTTAACAAAAGAAGGTTCCTAAATTGCAAGAGAAGAGATGGACAAGGAAAGTTAACGCTCTTAAGATGTTTAATTGTTCTTGAGAAACATCAAGCAAGAACTGTTTTTTGCTTACAAATTTTTTGTTTAATACTACACTTTTAGGCTAAAGTGTGCTATAATAATATTGTCTAGGAGTTCCCTGCTTAATTATACCTACATTTTTAATAAGGGATTACGGAGTTCTTACTTTGATGGCAGCCTTGTTTTTGGAAACCGTGAGATTTAAGACAGTTTGCCCACCTTCAATTACGAAGGTCTATAAAATGGCAGGGAAAACTTAGATTTTTAAAAAATGATTAGGGGGTTTTTATTATGAGCTTAGCGAAGTATATTGAACAAAGACGTATTGAGAAAGAAAGAGAAGTTAGAAGAAAGATAAGAAAAGAAAGATTATCTACTGTTGCGAAGGTTGTAGCAGGAGCTACTGTTGGTGCTGGAGTTGGTATTTTGTTCGCTCCTAAATCCGGTAAAGAAACTAGAGAAGATATTGTTAAGGCAACTAAAGACAGCGTTGAATATGTTAATGAAAATGTAAATAATGCAGTTAAAATTGTTGCAGATAAAGCTAAAGAAGTTAAAGAAGTAGCTGTAGAAAAGTACGATAATTTTTCTAATAGAAATATGACTGAAATTACTCCTGAAGTTGAAGTTGAAGTTGAAGTTAAAAAATAGAAGAATAGTGAGGATAAAATGGTAACAATAGATTTAGATTTAACTTTAAGGGTTATTCTTTATTTAGTAGCGATAATTTGCTTAGCATCTTGTGTTTGCTTTTTTGTTAAGTTGATAAAAGTTTTTAGCAAAGTAAATTCCATGCTTGAAAAGAGTGAAGAAAGTTTAGTTTCAAGTGCTGAAAAATTACCCGGCTTAATTGAAAATGCTGATAAGGCTATTGCTAATGCAAATGAAATTCTTAAAAAGAGTGATGAAATTTTAGCTGACACTAAGGAAGATATAACAGATAGCGTTGAAAATGTTAGCTTAACACTTGAAAATGTTAAAGATATGACTGAGGATATTACAACTTCTACCAGATTTGTTGCTGAACAAGTTGTAGATACTACTATGGATATAAGAGAAAATGTTGATATGGTAGTTGATAAGGTAGATATGATTATGAACATTATCGAAACTATTAAATCTTATTTTAGGAAAAGATAATTTTGATAGAGATTAGCTTTTGCTAATCTCTTTTTGTATTAGGAGGATACTATGGGCGTTATAGGAAAATCAGAATTGCTGGAATCGTTATACAAAATTGGAGAAGGAAAGGCAAATTACAAATTGCATAGAATGTTTGTTTTAGCTTTCTTAGCTGGAATGTTTATTGCTTTGAGTGGTTTTTCTTATGTTGTTGTAAATACAGGAATGGCAAGTTTAAATGCGACTTATGGGAAATTTATTTCAGGAATTTGTTTCTCTTTTGGACTTTTTGCAGTAGTTGTTGCGGGAGCAGACTTGTTTACAGGAAATATTTTGATGCTCGCACCGGCACTTGCAAAGAGAATTACATTTCCAAAAATGTTTAGAAATTGGGTATTTGTGTATATATTTAATTTCGTTGGAGCTATATTTACAGCTTTACTTGTTTATTTAGCAATGGGAATGTCTCCTGAAATGTTTGGATTTTTACATAAAATAACTGTTGCAAAGGTAAGTGGAAGTTTTTTAAGTCTGTTATTTAAAGGAATTGGTTGTAATATCTTTGTTTGCTTAGGCGTTTGGATGGCTTATGCTTGTAAAGACGGGGTTTCAAAATTCTTTGCCTGTGCAATATCAGTTATATTGTTCTTAGTTTGTGGTTTTGAGCATAGCATTGCTAATATGTTCTATCTTTCAATGTCTTTTATAGTTTCTGATATAAGTGCAGGAGCGTTTTTATACAGTTTAATTACTGTTACAATAGGAAATATAATTGGTGGCTGTATAGTAGCAACTTGTTACTATTTTGCTTATAGAGATTAGAGGTAAATATGCTTAAAATTCCAAAAAATGTTAATATAAAAATCACTCTATATAATAACGATTATTCATTTGGTAACGGGATATGTAAATTGCTTTTGTTAATAGATGAATATAAGTCTATAAATAGAGCTTGTAAAGAGATGAGAATGGCCTATTCAAAAGCCTTTAAGATGATAAATCGTGCTGAGGCGGACTTGAATTGTACGCTTTTAGTAGGAAGAATTGGAGGTAAAGGAGGAGGAGGTTCAACCCTTACTCCGGAGGCTAGAGAGCTTATAGAAATTTATCAAAAACTAAACATTAGGACAAAAGAATTTGTAGAAAAAGAAATTGAAGAATTAAAAAATAAATAAATAATTGATACTAAACAGAGAATTTTTTATTCTCTGTTTTTTTGTGAATTTTAGTAATTATAAAAAATTAAATTACAGTTTGATAATTAAGATTGACAAAAATGGGTATATAGTATAAAAAAATATAAGGAGGTCTTTAATATGGATCATGTAAAAGGTTTAGAAAATGTTGTGGAAAATTCAAAAAAATTAGGTTCTGCTATACCTAATGAAATGAAGGCTTTTGGTGGACTTTGTGGAGAAGTTTTGAAAGATGGAGCTTTAACTGTAAAGGAAAAAGAATTTGTGGCACTTGGAATTGCTGTTGCAGTTCGTTGTGAAGGTTGTATAGAAGCACATATTAACAATCTTGTTAATTTAAAAGCTACAAGAGAGGAAGTTGCTGAAACAATTTCAGTTGCAGTTCTTATGGGTGGTGGTCCTTCAACAATTTATGGAGGAAAGGCTTTAGAGGCTTTTGACCAATTATCAAAATAATAACTAATACAAATATTAATAATAAATATTTTTTTAAGTGGAGATTTTTTCTCCACTTTTTTGTTGAAAAAATAATATTTTTATGTTAAAATTACACGGTAATTTTTACAAGAATTAAATTTAAATAATTTGCATTATATGAAAAAGGTTCAGTAACTAAATTTAATTACTGAACCTTTAAAATTATTTTTTGATAAGATTTTTAAGACCGAATTCATAACCTGTTTTAGTGTCTAAAATGACATTGTCATTTACAATTTCAAGTCTTTGTTCTTCTAAATTTTCTGCTCTTATATACCTTTTATCTCCAATTTTTACAATACTTGGATTATCATAAAATCCACCCATGATTTTTGGACCTTCTCCTTTATATTCAAATTCCTCATTCATAGGTAATTTAAAACTTATAAAAGAATAATCTTCAGTTTTCTTAACTATTTCAACAGTTCCGCCCTTAGGTCCTTCATATACATTACCGTAATATTTTTCCATTTCTTTATCTGGAACTCTATCATAATGAGTAAATTCATATCCTGTATAGTTATCTACAATTACATTTTCCGAAACAATTTCAAATCTGTCATCAGGTAAACCGTCAGCAGTTAAATATTTTTTTCCGTTTTTTCTTATAACTTTAGGATAGTCAAAATTTCCACCCGAAATACGTTCTTCAATATTACTTTTAAAAGTTGCATTTTCAGGTAATGTGAAACACAAAACTGAATACAATTTACTCTTTTTAATTACGCTAATTCCTGAACTTACAGCTCCATATCTTTTTCCATAAAGTTGTTCCACTTCATTGCTCTTTGTAGCACAAGACGACAACATAAGGGTTGAAATTATTATCATAAGAACAAATTTCAATTTTTTCATAAAATCACTCCTTTTTTTACTTTTTTAATAAAATATATTTAAAAATGAACTTTAAATTTAATAACTATATTTTAATCTATACTTAAAAACTAAATAATGAGATTTTAATATAATTTATTTTTTAAAATAAAATAACATATTTATTACACACTACAAATATATCACTTTATTTAGGTCAAGTCAAGTGTTTTATGAAAAAAATACTTTTTTTCAACCATATTATGTTTTGGTTGAAAAAATAATATTTTTATGTTAAAATTATACGGTAATTTTTACAAGAATTAAATTTAAAAAAGTGTTTTGCTTGGCACCCACTTTAAAAATCAAGTGCTTGGGGCACTGTGCCCTTTTTTTGTTGAACAAAGCACTCCAAAAAGGAGGAAAATATGAACGTAAAAAAAATTACAAGACAAGGATTAATAGCAGGAATTTATGTAGTGCTTACAATTCTTTCAGAATCGTTTGGATTAGGATATGGAAGTTTACAATTTAGGCTTTCTGAAACTTTAGCAATTTTACCATTTTTTAATCCGGAATACACAATAGGTGTAACATTAGGTTGTTTTCTGGCTAATATTGCAAGTACAGTTGGAATAGTCGATATGGTTGTAGGGACATTTGCAACTTTAGTTGTAGCATTGATTATGACTAAAATTAAAAATTTCTACATAGCTTGTTTAGTACCGGTAGTTGTAGGAATGTTACCAATAGCATTGGAAATTTACTTTATGATGCCAAATCCTGTAGGATTTTGGGTTTTATTAGGAGAATTAATGCTTTCAGAATTTTTAGTAATATATGTAGTAGGAGTTCCAATTTTCTACATATTATGTAAAAATAAAGCCTTTACAAAAGCGTTAGAATTTAAAAAAGAAATTAGATAAACAAAAAAATCGGTGTGAATATGATGTGTACCCAGAAAACTGGACACATTAATATTTAGTTTGCATTCATGGATGCTTTGCATCGGGTGGGTGCCCGGGAACCTTGTTGCTTTACAATAAGAACCCCACCCTTCCACGATGCTTTTAATATGAAAAGTGCAAGAGTTTATAGCTTTAGGAGAAAAACAAAATGAACTTTGGGATAAGATTTTTGACGCTTTTGGTGGAAAAGTTCCAAGAGAAAAAGAAAAAATTTCAAACAGAGTTAGAATTATAAAATAGTTCAATTACAATCTTTTACTTTATAATTAATTGAAAATCCTCTTTTAAAACCCTTTTCAAATTTATCAAAATGTGATAAACTTTGTCTAGGGTTTTTTTCATAAAAAACGAAAATATAAGGAGATGATAAAATGTGGTTATTAGATATAATTAAAGTTATTATTCTAGGAATCGTAGAAGGTATTACTGAATGGTTACCTGTAAGTAGTACGGGACATATGATTTTAGTCGATGAATTTTTGAAATTGAATCAATCTGCAGAATTTAAAGAAATGTTTTTAGTTGTTATACAACTTGGAGCAATCCTTGCAGTTGTTATTATGTATTTTAATAAATTAAATCCATTTTCTAAAAAGAAAACCAAAGAACAACAAAAAAATACAATCAATATGTGGCTAAAGGTAGTTGTGGGGGTAATTCCTGCAGGAGTTTTAGGAGTTTTGTTTGATAAGGTATTAGAAAAATATTTTTACAATTTTCCAACTGTTGCATTCACTTTAGTTTTATATGGTATTTTATTTATAATTGTTGAAAACAATCCAAATTTCAAAAAACAAAATGTTAGAAGGTTTGAAGATTTAAGTTATTCATTAGCTTTTTATGTTGGTTGTTTTCAAGTTTTAAGTTTAATTCCGGGAACATCAAGGTCAGGAGCAACAATACTTGGAGCTTTAATACTTGGACTTTCAAGAAGTTTAGCAGCAGAATTTTCATTCTTTATGTCAATTCCTGTAATGTTTGGAGCAAGTCTTTTAAAACTTAGAAAATTTGGCTTTGCTTTTAGCTTTTTTCAATTCTTCATTCTATTGCTTGGAATGTTCGTTGCCTTTGTAGTTTCAATTATGGCAATCAAAATGTTAATGAAATACATTAAAAAGCACGATTTCAAAGTATTTGGATATTATAGAATTGTACTTGGTGTAATTTTAATTTTGTATTATTTTTTAATTAAATAAGTCATTAAGAGGAGCTTAGGCTCCTTTTTAGTTGACTTTATTTGTTTTATTTGATAGACTTAATTTAATTAAATACTAAAGGAGGACGATTATGAAAAAAAGATTTTTAGTATTAGCTATGGTATTTTGTTTTGGAGGACTTTTAATTTCTTGTAAAGCAAAAGAAATGAAGAAGGAAGAAGAACCTAAAGTAACCGTTACGCAAAAAGAAGTAAAAGAAAATAAAGAAAAAGAAAATGATAAACAAGATGAGAACAAAGATGAGAACAAAGATGAAAAAGGATTGAATTTTTCAGTTACAGATTTAAAAAATAATGAAGTAAAAACTGTAGTTAAGAAAAATGATAAAATTTCTTTTAATATCTATGCTGTTGGAATGGATTTTAAAATAAAATTAGACAAAAAAGAATATTCCGTTGCAGATGCAATTTCAAACGGACTTTTAGATGAAAATAAACTTTTTGATAAGATTGAAAAAGATAAAGAAAGCAACAAATGTAAAAGTAAAATGTATAAAGACGGAGGAACTTTAGAGTATCTATATAATGACTACACTATAATTAAATTTAATTCTCTTGACGGAAAAGAAGATATGTATATCACCAGAGAAAAAAGTTTAAGTGATTTAAAACAAAAAGTGAATAAATGAAAAGAGCTGAAATTTCAGCTCTTTTTTGTCTAAAATGCAGGAACAATTCCTCCGTTATATGTTTTATTTATATAATCTTTTACTTTTTCGCTTTGTAATGCTTTTAAAACTTTTTTGTAAGTTTCGTTGTTTTCTTCTCCTGTTCTAACTGTGATAATATTTGCATAAGGAGAGTCTTTTCCTTCGATTAACTTTGCATCTTTTGTTGGAGAAAGTCCTGCCTCGATTGCATAGTTTCCATTTATAACGGCTCCGTCAATATCCTTTATAATTCTTGGTAATTGAGCTGCCTCAACTTCTGTAAATTTAATTTTTTTAGGATTTTCTTTTATATCATTAACACTTGATAGAATATTTGTATTGTCTTTTAATTTTATGATTCCATTTTTATCAAGTAAAATTAATGCTCTTGCTCCGTTTGACGGGTCATTTGGAATTGCAATTTCAGCGCCGTCTTTTATTTCACTTGCATTGTTTAGATATAATCCCATTGGTTCAACGTGAACATTTCCAAGTACTGAAAGTTTTGTGTTCTTTTTGTTGTTAAATTCGTCTAAATATGGTTTATGTTGGAAGAAGTTTAAATCCAATTCTTTTGCGTCTAAAGCTAAATTTGGTTGAATATAATCTGTGAAAGTTACAATGTCTAATTTGATGCCTTCTTTTTCTAAATCTTCTTTAACTAACTCAACTAATTTTTGGTGTGGTTCAGGAGAAACTCCGATTTTTACAACCTTAACACCTTCTTTGTTTTCTGTATTTTTGTTATCTGAATTTTTTGCTCCACAAGCAGTTGTTAAAACTACAACCAAGCCAAGAGCTAATGCTAATAATTTCTTTTTCATAATTTTCCTCCTACGCATTTATTTTTTTATTAATTTTTTTAGAGATGAAATCTCCTAAAACTTGAACGATTTGTACTAATAATATAATTATAACAACCGGGATAGTCATCGTTAAGTATTGAAATCTATGGTAACCATAAGTAATTGCCAAGTCGCCAAGACCTTTTGCTCCAATTGCGCCTGCCATTGCTGAATAACCGATTAAATTTATAACAGTTAAAGTTATTCCGTTTATAAGTGCAGGTAAACATTCTGAAAGCATAATTTTTATGATTTGAAAATTGCTTGAGCCCATTGAAATACTTGCCTCAACAATTCCGTTGTCAACTTCTTTTAGTGAATTTTCAAAAATTCTTGCTACAAAAGGAATTGCAGAAACAGTTAGGGGAATGATTGCTGCAGTAGAGCCTATCATCTTTCCTGTTAATATTTTAGAAACCGGCAAAATGTAAATAATTAGGATAAGAAAAGGAACTGACCTAAAAATATTTACAATAAAATTTAAAATAGAGTAAATCATTTTATTACTATTTATTCCGTTTTTATCTGTTGTAACTAAAATAACTCCTAAAATTCCACCGATTATAGTTGAAAGTAAAGATGAAAAAAATACCATATAAATTGTTTCAAAAGTAGCTTTTATCAATAAACTTTGCATCTTAAATTACCTCCTCAACTAAAATTTTTCTTTCTTCAAGGAAAGTTTTTATCTCGTCAATCCTGTCTTTTTCAAAAACTTCGATAATTAAATGTCCGACCTTTCCCTCTTTTATCTTATCAATATTTCCACTAATTATATTAACGTCAATATTTTTTTGCCTTATAAGTTCTGAAATAACAGGCTTTGTAGAAGTTTCTTTCGTAAAACCGAGTCTTAAAAGAAAACCCGAATAATCTTCGCTGAGAAATTTTTCATAATCTGTAAACTCAGGAAGATTTTCTATGAAATTTTTTGTTGTTTGAGTCTTTGGAGAAGTGAAAAGTTTTAAAACCGTATCTTGCTCTATAATCTCTCCATTTTCTATAACACCCGCTCTATCACAAATTGCCTTTACAACCTCCATTTGATGAGTTATCAAAATTATTGTAAGATTAAATTCATCTCTAATTCTCAAAAGCAATTCTAAAATAGATTTTGTACTTTGTGGATCAAGAGCAGAAGTTGCCTCATCACAAAGTAAAATTTTAGGTTGAATAGCCAAAGCTCTTGCGATTGCAACTCTTTGCTTTTGACCACCGGAAAGATTTGCAGGATATTCAAATATTTTTTCACTTAAATTTACATATTCCAAAAGAGTTTTTACTCTTTTTTCAATATCTTCCTTTTTCCAGCCGTTAATTTTTAACGGATATGCGATATTTTCAAAAACATTTTTTTGATAAAATAGATTAAAAGATTGAAAAATCATCGACATATTTTTTCTTGCATCTTTAAGCTCCTTATCGTTCATCTTTACAATATCTTTACCGTCTATAAAAATATTACCGCTTGTAGGCTCTTCAAGACGATTGATACACCTGATTAAAGATGATTTTCCGGCACCACTAAGACCGATTATACCGAAAATTTCTCCCTTTTTAACTTCTAAACTAATATCATTAACAGCTTTAAATCCATTTTCGTAAACTTTTACTAAATTTTCAATTTTTATCATATAAACCTCCTTAAAAGTATTTTCGGAAATTTTATTTTTACAAAATATTTATAAAATAAAAAAAATCTCTGATAAGAGATTTTGCAAAAAAATTCTTATCTTCCGAATAATCGCTGGAATTAGCACCTTGTAAAAACAGGTTGCCGGGTTTCATAGGGCCAGTCCCTCCACCACTCTGGATAAGTGTTATTTAATATTGTTGATAAATTATAGCACATCAAAAATTTAAAGTCAACAATTTTTTAATAATTTTGTTAAAAAATATTTTAACTCATATTGTTTTATTTTATAAAACAAACGCACCATTTTAAAAAATAAGGTGCGTTTTAGTTTATATTTATTTACAATATTTTTCTCTTAAAATATGGGAAGCTTTAACCATATTAGATAATTTTTCTTCAATAATGTTATAAGGATTTAACGGTCTTTTAGCAAATGTTGCAAATCCACAATCTGGATTTAACCAGATTTTTTCAGGTGGTAAAAATTCTAAAGCTTTTTCTACTTTTCCTACAATTTCATCAACAGTTTCCACTCTTGGTATTCTCGGATTAACGCATCCTAGTCCTAACATAATTTTCTCATTTAAATCATTATTTTTAAATAATTGACTTATTTCTCCAGCACGTGGAGTTGAAAATTCAAGTGCTAACATATCTACATCCAATGAGTCAAAAAATTTACTTAATTTATCATAGGCCCCTTCAAGTAATACACTTTCATCACAAGTCCAATTTCCACGACAAACGTGCATAACTGATAATACATCATCATATTTTCTAATTTCAGCAAAAATTTCTGAAAGTAATTGCCCTGCAAATTTTAATTCTCGATCAACCTTGACCTTAGCAGATAACGCCCCTCAGTAAAAAGAATTAGAAGAATTTGTATTTGTAAAAACTACTTCAGATAAAATCGGTTCATCAATTTGTATAACTTTAACTCCTAGAGAAACTAATCTTTTAATTTCATTAATCAAAAGTTTTACAACATCATTACCTAACTCATTACGATTTTCATAAACTTTTCCAGTTACTTCTTTAAGCCACATAGACCTTGTAAGAAGATAGGGACTTGGCAAAGTCATTTTAAAATCAGAATCTGTAATTTTTTTTATCATCCTTACTTCATCAATATCAAGTTCAACATCTGTTTTTATTCGATCAACACAAATTGGACTATTCATCGAATTATCAGAAGCATCCATTTCTTCTAAACTTTTATTAAAATCACCTTTATTTTCTGTTAAACTTAAAATTTGATCTGTTGCCATAAGTTTAATTCCATCAACATGTTCTGCAACATAACTCATGTAATTATCACGAGAAATTTCTCCACTTATTACAACATCTATACCTACTTTATCAAGCATATTTACAACAAATTTAGTTTCGTCAAATACCATTTTATCATATTCTTCTTTTAAAGATGAATCTTTTTGTAGCTTTTGCTTTAAGCTAAGTAATTCATTTGACCTTGGCATACTTCCGATTAAAGTTGTTGAAAAAGGTTTAAAACTTTTCATATTTCCTCCATAAATTTCCGATATATTTTTAAATAAAAAAGTTATAATAATAGGCAAGAATAAATTCTTGCCTATTATTAATATTTTACAAAATAAACTATGGTTCAACTACTAAATTGCTATTTGATAGTATTTCAACAACAGCACCCATTGTAGTTGAACTTCCAACTTCAAGTTTATCTAATAATTCATAGTAATCTAAGCAAATTCCACAAGATAAAACTTCAACTCCCTTATCAGACATTGCTTTTAAATCATCTAAGCATTCTGAACCTTTTGTAGCTAATTTTACGCCTTCTCCATAAAAAATAATATGAGATGGTAAATTTTCTCTTTGAGCAACAGTATGAACAAAAGCGTTCATTAAATTATCTGTTAAGACTTTTTCCCCTTCTCCCATACCAGTTCCTTTAATTACAATATCGTATGTTTGTGCCATTTTAAAATACCTCCTATATACAATTTTTAGCCAGCACGACTTAAACTATAAATAGCATTTATAGTTAAAATAAAAAATAATTATATTTTTATTTCATACATATTATATAATAGTAAATTTTGATTGTCAATAGCTATAATAAAATATATATATAATTTTATTTATAATTTTTATTTATAATAGTTATAAGATTTTCTTATTAATAATATAATTATTTATATTTTATACTAACATATTTTTTATTATTATAAATTATTTTATTTTTGAAATTTTTAACCCTTACTGGCTAACTTAATTTTACAATATGGGTTTAATATAAGAAAATAGTAATATATAGTCAATATAATAATTGCTTATTTGAGATGTTAATTGAAATATGATAAAATATAAGCAACTTCATTTTTTATGGCAAATAAATTTTACCATAATATTATATTTATTAGGAGGAAAGTATGAAGTGTATAATGTTTGATATGGACGGGACTTTGATAGATTCAATTGGGGGTTGGTTTGGAAGTTGTTCTTATTTTCTTAAAGAGATGAATTTGGAAGAAACTGACGAACTAAAAGAAATGTTTAAAGGGAAAAAACTTTATGCAAGAGGAATTGCTATTGGAAAATATTTTAATCTTGATTTAACTGCTGATGAAATTTATGCTAGAAATTTAAAATATGTAAAAGACGGATATGATAAACTTTTTGATGCAAAAGAAAATGTGATTGAGGCTCTTGATTATCTGAAAGAAAAAGGATATAAAATTTCTTTAAATACTGCTACAAATATCGGACTTTGTAGAAATTGTTTAGAGAGAACAGGACTTATGAAATATTTTGATTACATACAAACTTGTGATGATTGTGGATATTTAAAAGATGATGAAAGATATTATGACTGGGCGATAAAAAAACATAATGAAAATGTTGAAGAAATTATATTTTTTGATGATACTAAAGCGCCTCTAAAAACTGCAAATAAAAAAGGAATAAAAACAGTTTTAGTATATGATCCACTTACAAATGGGGAGTATTTTGAAACGACAACAGACTTTGACTACAAAATGGATACAATTTCTGTTGAAAATTTGAAAAAAATAGGACTTTAATTAAAATTATAATTTAAAAAAAGAGCTATGTTATGAAAATAGAACATAGCTCTTTTGTTTAATTTTTAAATTATTTTAAATAATTTTCAAACCAATCGAAAATTTCTTTTAATCTTCTTATTCTGTGCATTGGTTTACCACTTCTTGAAAGTTCGTGATTTTCTCCCTTGAACATTACAAGTCTTGCCGGTACATCGTGATATTTTAATGCTGTGAACATTTGAATACCCTCAGGAATCCAACATCTGTAATCTTCATCTGAATGGATGAAAAGTGTAGGTGTTTGTGCCTTATTTGCATATTTAAGTGGAGAATGATACCATAATTTTTCGTAATTATTCCAAGGAGTTGCAGAGATTTGGTCGTCAATGAAATAATATCCTATATCTGTAAGTAAAAATTCAGAAGTCATATTGGCGATTGAACGTTGTGAACAAGCAGCTTTAAATCTGTTTGTATGTCCGATTGCCCAATTAGTCATAAAACCGCCGTAACTTCCACCCATAATTGCAAGTCTTTCTTCATCAAGTGCAGGATAGTTTTTAATTACAGCATCTGTAAATTTCATCAAATCGTCAAAATCAATTTCTCCATATTTTCCACGAATATCCGCAAATTCTTTTCCACGACCGTCTGAGCCACGAGGATTTGTAAAGAATACAAAGTATCCGTTATTTGCTAAAAATTGCATTTCGTGGTGGAATACTTTTCCAAAAACTGTTTTTGGACCACCATGAACATGAAGTACGCCCGGATATTTTTTATTTGGGTCATAGTCTGTCGGTTTCATTACATATCCGATAAAGCCGATTCCGTCGTTAGTAAAGTTTATTTCTTCAACTTCTGAAATGGAATATTCAGTTGTATCGTTGTGGAATGAAATTCTATTTTCTTCTTCTTTAGAAATTTCGTAAATATCTTGTAAATTAGAATCTTTTAGAGCAATAGCATAAATTTTTTTGTCTTTTGAAATATCGATACAATCGATAGAGCCTGATTTTTCATTTAGTCTTTCAAGATTTCCGTCTTTGTCAATTCTGTAAATGTATGAACTGTTTACTTCAGTATTTATAAAATACATAAAGCCACCTTTAACCAAAGTGCTTTTTCCGCCTGTTAATCTCATATCGGTACCGACTGAATTATACATACACATATCGAAATTATCATTTACAATCTTTTTAAAAGATTTTTCCTTAGTATTTATAATATAAATATTTGAATTTTCATTTAAGCCGTATTCCTTCATATCTGTTGCAATAGTTATGATGTTTTCAGAATCGATAAAGTTTGCATAAGCGAAAGAATAATCTTTAGCTAAAACTTCAACAGCTTTAGATTTAATATCTAAAATTTTAACCTCATTTACAAGTGGCATTCTGCCTGTAAAACTTGTCGCTATAAAAACGGCCTTAGTCTTATCTTCATTTAGTTCTAAACCGTAAATATCAGTAATATCATCACTTAAAGGGATAAGTTCAAAAGTTTTTTTGTTGAAATAATAAAGCCTACTTCTGTCCTCATTTGTAAAGCCGATATTATTTCCCCAGAAAGGAATTTCCGTTGCAACAAGATAGTCCTTAGAATCGTCATATAAGTTTTCTTTATTTTTTTCTTCTTTTTTATTTTCCTTTTCAATTTTTTCTAATTCCTTTGTTCTGTTGAAATTAGCCAAAATTAAAAATTCATCATCATTAATTTCTTTTATTTTATTTACCAAAGCAGGAACCGTAAAATCCAAAACTGCCTCACCACCACAAGGGCATATTCTATAAAATTTAGTTGTATCTGAATCGTCTTTTTTATTTTCTCTGTCCCCTGCAAAAAGGATAGAACCGTCTGAAAGCTCAACAAAAGAACTTTCTTTAGCACCATTAGTAAAAACAAAAGATTTTTTAGTTTCTAAATCCATTTTGTAAATTCTATGTTCGTAAGAATTTTTTTCTAAATTCATATTAGAAACAGTGTAAAATAGATTTTTTTCATTTTTACTTAAATGCAAATTTCCTAGAAATTTAAAGTTTTTAAATTCATCAATTTTTATACTTTTCATATTGCCTCCTTAAATAAAAAATTTACAATTTAATTATAATACAAAAATAAAAAAAATACAAAATATTATTTTTGATAAAAGGACGATATACATCAATTTTAAATTAATGGCTGAATACATTTATTTATAATTTAAAATGTGATATAATTAAGCTATTAATAAAAAACTGGATAGGAGTTTACTTTTGTAAGTAATCTTTTTGATATAGAGGTAAGAAATGAAAGATAGAAAAATATTTTTATACTATTTTTTAAGTATGGCAATGGTTTTGTTTCCAATGCTTAATATGTTGAGTTTTGTTCCAATGGTGATTTTGTATAAGAAATCAGATTTAAAAACATATTTTATTTCATCTGGTTTATTTGTCGCAGTCTCTCTTGTTATTTTAGGAAATTTCACTTCGCTTATTCCTGTTTTGATTTCATTTGTAATCATAAAGGGAATGGACAATTCAAAAGATGGATATAAGGTTTTACTTGGTAGTGCATTTGTTATGACGGTGTTACTTGTTAGTGATTTCTTAATTATTAAACTTGACGCAAAGTCTTATGAAACTCTTTTGAATACGATGAATGAGGTTTTGAATGGTCTTGAGGGATATAAGGAAGTTTTAAATATAAAAGATGCAAAAGAGCTTGTTAGTCAAATGTTAAATGTTTATCCGGCTATTTCTTTTGGATTGAGTTATGCTTTTTGTACTTTAGGTTACACTTTCTTGACTAAAAGAATTTACGGATTCAACAGAAATTCTGATGATATAATTTTACCATTTGATTTTAAATTTTTTGTTTTTAGTGTTATTACTATTTTTTTGATGGTTATTTCAAGCGGAAACAAAGGGGAGAATTTTTATAAGATTTCTCTAATTTGTTACAATTTGATTTTAATTTTTATAGAGATTATGTTAGTTCAAGGTTTTGCCAAATTTAATGTATTTTTAAAGAAACATTTAGGCAAAATAGTTGCAAATATTATCAGTATAGTGTCGATATTTTTTATAATCATTTATCTGATTTATTTTGTTTTAGGAATTTATAGTTCTGTTATGAGAGGGTCGAAATGGAAAAGAAATTAATTAAATTATCAGATTTTTATATTTTGTTTTTGTTTATGATTGTAATTTCAGCATTTTTGCTTTATTTTCAATTCATATTTGGGATTTTGTCATTTATATTAACATTCATTTCTTTTATTCTAATTTTGTATTATATAAAGAGTAAAAATAGTGAATATGAAGAAGACGTAAAAAAATATAGAGATTCTTTAAATAATATTGCAAGTGAAGTTGTATATAAGATGCCATTTCCTATTGCCGTGCTTAATAATAAGGGTCGTGTTAAATGGTATAGTCCGGAGTTTTCAAAACTTTTTGCAGGGCAAGACATTGTTGGGATAGATATTAACGCCAGAATTTCAAGCTTTGATATTTCAAAAGTTTTAGAAAAAAGTTCGGGAAGTGTAGCTTGGAAAACTGAAAAGTTTGATTATATAGTTTATTATAATGTTGTAAAAGATGAAGATAACGGAGATGTTAATGTAGTTATATATCTTTTGGATAATTTGGAATTTTCAAACTTAAAAAAGAAATATGACGATGAAACTTTGAGCTCTGCTCTTATATATATTGACAATTATGAGGACTTTAGAACATTGTTAGTTGCTGAAATGGACAAAATGATTATAAATTATTTTTCAAGTTTCGGTGCGATTGTTAGGAAATATGATTCAGGAAAATATATTGTAATACTAAATAATTTTATTTTGCAAAAAGTTAAAGATGATAAATTCAGTATAGTTGATAAATTAAAGGAAATAAAAATCTCCGGAAATATCAAGCCGACTTTAAGCGTTGGTGTTGGTATTGGAGGGAAAAATCCTTTTGAAAGATATAAAGAATCACAAACGGCGCTTGATATGGCTTTAGGTCGTGGCGGGGCTCAAGTGGTTTTCAAAAATGGAGAGGAATTAGAATTTTACGGTGGTAAAAATAGCAAGGGTGTTGAAAGAAATAAGGTTAAGGCAAGAGTTATTTCACAAGCACTTGAAAAGATGATTAAAGAATCTTCAGAAGTTTTTGTAATGGGACATAAGAATCCGGATATGGATTGTTTTGGTGCAGGTCTTGGAGTTATGGCGATTTGTAAGGAATTAAAAAAAGATTGCTATATGGTATTAGAAGATGTTCCCGTTACAATTAAAAATGTTTATGATAGAGTTAGAGTTGGAGAGCCGTCTTATATCAATATGATGATTTCTCCGGAAAAGGCTTATGATATTTGTAAAGATACAAGTTTGGTTATTCTTGTTGACAATTCAAGAAAATTATCGACAGAGGCACCATATCTTTTAGATGTAACTTCTAAAATAGTGGTTATCGACCACCATAGAATGGGAAAAGATTTTGTTGAAAACCCAATGCTTACTTATCTTGAACCTTATGCGTCATCTGCTTGCGAGCTTGTAACGGAAATAATTTATTATATGTTTGAAAAATTCGATGTAAATAAATTAATTGCAGAGGCTCTACTTGCAGGGATTGTTGTCGATACAAAAAATTTCTACTACCAAACTGGTGTAAGAACTTTTGAAATGGCATCTTACTTAAAGCGTTTTGGAGCAGATAGTATAGCAGTAAAACACCTTTTCAAAGATAATTTCAATACGATAAAATTAAAATCAAATGTATTGTCAAATGCAATTTCATACAGAAATTATATTTGTATTGGAGTTTTCCCTGAAGAACTTGAAGAGTCGATGTTAATTGCAGCACAATCTGCTGACGATTTGCTTGGCGTTTTGGATATAGAATGTAGTTTTGTTTTAACTATCGTTTCAGGACAAATTCATATCAGTGGAAGAAGTCTTGGAAAAATTTCCGTTCAATTAATTTTAGAAAAACTTGGTGGTGGAGGTCATTATACTTCTGCCGGAGCAAGACTTAATTGTTCGATGGAAGAGGCAATAGAAAAATTAAAGAGCGCGATTGATGAATACTTAATGGAGGAAAATATAGATGAAAGTAATTTTAATTAAAGATGTAAAGAGTTTTGGAAAGGCAGGAGAACTTGTTAATGCAAAGACAGGTTATGCCAGAAATTTTTTAATTCCTAATGGATTGGCTAAAGAGGCAACTAAAGAAAATTTAGCAATTTGGGAAGAAGAACAAGCTGAATTAAAAAGAATTGAGGCTGAAAATATAAAAAATGCAAAAGAATTAAAGGAAGTTTTAGAAAAATTAGAAGTAGTTATAAAAACTAAAACAGGAAATGGAGATAAACTTTTTGGTTCAATAACTTCTCAAGACATTAGTGATGCTTTGAAAAAACAACATAAAATTGAAATAGATAAGAGAAAGATTGAATTAAAGGAAAATATAAAATCACTTTGCTCTATAACAGTTCCAGTTAGAGTTTATCCAGAAATAGTTGCAACTGTTAAGGTTTCTGTTGAAAAGGAGTAATTTATGCATAATATTTACGACTTAGATGCTGAAAAATGCGTCTTGTCGATTATGATTACTGAGCCAACAAAGAGAGAATACGCTTTTGAAAAGTTAAAAAGAAAAGATTTCTACTCTACTTGGCACAAGGATATTTTTAGTTCTATCTTAGAATTATCAAGAGAAAATAAAAATATTGACCCACTTACGATAACAAGCAAAATGGAGCAAATGGGTTTTGATACAGAAAGTAATAATGGTGTTCTAGGCGTTGTTGAAGTTATGAATACCGTAGCTTTTTCTTCAAATATGGAAAGTTATTGTAAAATCGTAAAGGATAAAGCCGATACTAGAAATTTGCTTTTTATTCTTGATAATGTAAAAGATAAAGCATATAAAAACGAAGATTATGATAAAGTTTTGGAGTCTATTGAAAGT
Source organism: Parvimonas sp. KA00067 (assembly GCF_001553085.1). NCBI lineage: Bacteria > Bacillati > Bacillota > Tissierellia > Tissierellales > Peptoniphilaceae > Parvimonas > Parvimonas sp. KA00067. Next base: position 60,355 of record NZ_KQ960152.1, read on the forward strand.
CAAGTCTTTGAATTATCACAAAACGAAAATAGAACAGGGCTTACTCATATAAAGGATACATTAAAAGAGCTTATAGAGATTCTTTCTGAAAGAAGTGAAAGCAAAGGCTCAGTAACAGGAATACCGACCGGCTTTGTGGATTTGGATAGAATTTTACTTGGTATGCAAAGAAAAGATTTAATCTTACTTGCAGCAAGACCTTCTGTTGGGAAAACTGCATTAGCTGTTAATATTGCTTTAAATGCAGCTAAGAGCGATTATAAAGTTGCGATATTTTCTTTGGAAATGAGTAAAGCGCAACTTGCACAAAGAATGTTAAGCGCTCTTTCTCTTGTGAATTTAAAACAATTAATAAGCGGTGATATAAATGAGTGGGACGATATTTTTGAGGCAAGTTCCATTATAGCAACTAAATCAATCTATATGGACGATACAGCAGGAATATCTATAACTGAACTTAGAAGTAAATGTAGAAGACTTAAGGCAGATGGTGGTCTTGATTTTATTATGATAGACTATTTACAACTTATGACTTCCGAGGGAAGAAATGAAAATAGACAACAAGAAATTTCTACAATTTCAAGAAATTTAAAGGCATTAGCAAAGGAATTGGACGTTCCGATTTTAGCACTAAGTCAGTTATCTCGTGATAGCGAAAAGAGTGGAAGAAAACCGAAACTTAGCGACCTTAGAGAATCAGGGGCAATCGAACAAGATGCCGATGTTGTAATTTTGCTTTATAGAGAAGATTATCAAAATGAAGAGGCTGAAATAAAAAATCAAATTGAATTGATTATTGCAAAGCACAGAAATGGTGAAACCGGAAGTGTTGAGCTTAACTTTATCAAGGAATGCACGAGGTTTGGAGATATTCAAACTGATAGGGATAAGGAGCTTTTTAATGGATAATTTTTTAATTGAAGATGAAGATATTAAGATTAAAAAATTTGAAAAGAGTGATTTGAAAAGTTTTAAAAACTTTTCCCCCTACGAAGATATTTTACTGACCGACTACAATCTTTGTTTTTTGACAGACTCGGAAATAAAAAATTGGGAAAAGATGATAAAGTCGAAGAAAAATAATTATTTTGCAATTTTTTTGAAAGATATTTTAATTGGATATGTGTCGATTAGTAGGGTTAGTTTTTTTAACAGCAATTTTGAATTATCTCTTAGCTTAGATGCTAAGTATTCCTCAAAAGGATATGGCTTTAAAGCTTTAAGATTGTTTTTAGAATATTACTTTGAAAATTTTGACAAATATTCAATTTGGTTAAACGTAAATGCTTTTAATCAAAGAGCGATAAAACTCTATGAAAAAATTGGCTTTGAGAAGATAAGTGAATTTTTAGGAGATTTCGAAGTTCAAAAAATGCAAAAATTAAAGAGATATGAAGAAAGTAAAGAATATTTTGAAGAAAAAAATGGAATAATTTATTCAAAAATTTTTACTATGAAATTAGATAGATTAAAATTTTTAGAAAAGGTGGGATAGGAGTGGAAATAAGTTTTAAAAAGTCAATTATTCAACCGGGAGTAACTCCTATTGAAAATATGTTTTTGGATAATTATTTGCCAATCGTAGATGAGATTTCACTTAAGGTTTATTTGTTTTTATACAAAAGACTTTTTGGCTCATATAAAAGTGAATTGTCGATAGATTTTATTGCAAAAGAGTTGAGATTTTCGAATGTTCAAGTTATGAATGCTTTAAAATATTGGAAAAACAATCAACTTTTGGATTTCACTTTGGATAATAATGGCAATGTTGAAAGAATCGAATTTGTAAATAATTTTGCTCTCTATGCAGGGGGAGTTTATGATGACGGCAAAGAAATTCCAAAAGAAAAACCTATGATAGACAATAAGGAATATTTTAAAAAGATTGAAGAGATTACCGGCTTAAGTTTAAAACCTCATGAGATAACTAAAATTATGGAGCATATCGAAGAAACAGGGCATAGTATGGACTTGGTTTATAAGGCTTATGAGTATGCTAAAAGCCTTGGGAAAAGTATGTCGGCAGATTATATTATCGGTATTTTAAGAGCTTGGAAGAGGGATAATAATATTTCTACTATTGAAGATTTAAAAAATCATCTTGAAAACAAAGATAAGAATAAAATTAAGAGATATAGTAGAAATACTAAAAAATATATTGAAAAAGAAGATATTTTAACAGAAGAAGAGAAGAGAGAAAAGATTAAAAATGACAAAAATTCTGCGATGTCTGAATTGTTTGATAGGTATTAATTATGAATTTAGAAGATTTAGTTTTAAAAAGTCTTAGTAAAAGACCTTTGATTAGAGAAAAGATTAAAGAAGATCGAAGAAAAAAAGTTTTTTCTTCGATTGATAATATTGAAAATTTAATATCTAAAAAAAATAGTTTGGCTACAAAAATTATGAGAGCTACACTTTCAAACATTGATTGTTCTTCTGATAGAAAAGAGTTTGAAAAAATTGAAAAGAGCATTTCAGACTTGCTTTTGAAAAACGGCTTTTCGAAAGACTATTTTAGCAAATTTTATTGTTGTGAAAAATGTAGAGATACAGGATATGTAAATGGAAAAGTTTGTGCTTGTATAATGAAGGACTTAGTTGAGGACAGAGTTTTAGAAAGTGGTTTTTCAAACAAAAAGAGAGAACAAAACTTTTCTAATTTTGATTTTTCACTTTTTGAAGGAAATTTTGAACTTGGAAATAGACTTGTCGATTCGAGAATTTATGTTGAAAAACTTGTAGCATTTGCTAAAGATTACTGCGATAATTTAAAATCAAAAGATTACGGACTTTTTTTTCATGGCAAAAGTGGTGCGGGAAAAACATATTTCGCATCAGCAATGGTAAACTATATGCTTGATAAAGGAAAGCGTGCCTGTTTTATAACTGCTACTGAATTTTTTGAACTTATGGCAAATTACAGTTACAGTTTTTATAGGGATAAAAAAGAATTACAAGATAGGATTGATTTTATAAGAAATGTTGATTTTTTAGTTTTAGATGACCTTGGAAATGAAATTTTAAGCAAAAATAATAATAGCTTTTTAAGTTCTCTTTTAGATTATAGGGTTGAAAAGGGATTGAATACTGTTATAACTTCAAATTTTGGAGAATATGATTTGGCTGAAAATTATGATTCAAGAGTTGCAAGTAGAATAAGAGGGAATTTTAAGTTTTTTGTCTTTCCACCTTTTGATTTAAGAGATAAAATTGGAAAAAATATAAAATTGTAGGAGGGAGTTATGAGATTTGATTGGGAAAAGAAAAATACAGTTAATGTTATAACCGGGGTTTTAATATTTACTATTTCAATACTTTTTTATTTCATATTTTTAAATATGAAATCTATAATTTCATATACTACAAATATCAGATATGTTTTAACTCCTTTTATATTAGGGGGTTCAATCGCATATATTTTAAACTTTTTTGTAAAGTTTTTTGAAAATTGTTTTTTGAGTTTTGAATTTTTTAAAAAAGTAAAATATAAATATATCAGAATGATGTCGATGCTTATAACTTATTTTATATTTTTTACTTTTGCAATTTTGCTTTTAAGATATATAATTCCACAATTTTATTCAAATATAAAGATGTTTGTAAATCAAACGCCATATTTTATTGAGGGCGGAGTAGAAAAGGCAAAAAATATTTTACAAAATATTGAAATAAGTCCGGAGGTTAGGGTTGTAATTAATGGAAAGCTAAATGAGTTTACAAATTTTTCAACAAAGTTTTTAGCTAATATGATTCCTTGGGTTGCCAATTTTGCAACTAGAGTCATCTCCTTGTTTTTAAATATAATTTTAGCTATAATAATATCGATGTATTTACTATATGATAAGGAAAATTTTTCAAGACTATTGAAAAAATTTATGATAGCAATTTTCCCTAAAAAGGCAAATAAAATAACTTTTAAGCTTGTAAAAAGATTTGATTACACTTTGAAGTCTTATCTTTTAGCAAAGGGAATCGGAGCTATAATCGTTGGAATTATTTTCTACATAATTCTATTGTTTATGAAAGTTGAGTACGCTCTTTTGTTTGCATTCATACTCGGTTTTACAAATTTGATACCATGGTTTGGTTGTTATCTTGGAGCAATACCGATTTTTATAGTTTTACTTTTCACAGCAACTTTTAAAATGGCTTTATGGTTCTTATTTATTGTCGTTATTGTTGCTATGATAGATGCAAATGTAATTTCGCCAAGAGTTTCAGGCAAAAGCTTGGGAATAAGCTCGTTTTGGGTTATTTTTGCACTCGTGCTTGGAGGAAGTTTATTTGGAATTATAGGATTTTTACTTTCAGTACCTGTTTTTGTTGTAATTTATACGACATTAAAAGAATATGTGGAAATTAGATTAGAAAAAAAGGGATATTCAGTAAAAAATCCTGCAGAAGATTTTGAAAAGGAAGAGGTTTAGTAATGTTAGATATAAAGAGAATTAGAGCGAATAAAGAGGAAGTAATAGAAAGATTAAATTCAAGATTTGGAAATTATAATATAGATAGAGTTCTTGAATTAGATGAAAAGAGAAGAGAAATAATTTTTGAAGTTGAAAATAAAAAAGCAAGACAAAATGAAGTTTCAAAACAAGTTCCAAAGTTAAAAAAAGAAGGTGCAGATGTTTCAGGACTTTTTAAAGAAATGAAGGCTCTTTCTGATGAAATAAAAGAGCTTGATGTTAAAGTAAAAGATTTAGATGAAGAAATTAAAAAAGCACTTTTAAGTATTCCAAACACTCCTAACAAAGAAATTCCTATTGGAAAGAGTGATGAAGACAATGTGGAAATTAGAAAATTTTTAGAGCCTAAAGAATTTGATTTTGAAATTAAAGCACATTGGGATTTAGGTGTTGACTTAGATATTTTAGATTTTGAAAGAGCAGTTAAGATTGCCGGCTCAAGATTTTCAGTTTTTAAAGGATTGGGTGCAAGACTTGAAAGAGCACTTACAAACTTTATGTTAGATTTACATAGTGAACAAGGTTACGAAGAAGTGGGAGTTCCTGTTTTAATTAACAGAAATTCAATGTATGGAACAGGACAACTACCTAAGTTTGAAGAAGATATGTTCTATGTACCATCAAAAGATATGTTCTTGGCACCAACTGCTGAAGTTCCTGTTACAAATCTTTTATCAAATGAAATTTTAGAAGTTGAAAAAATTCCAACTTACTATACAGCCTTTACTTATTGCTTTAGACAAGAGGCTGGTTCAGCAGGAAGAGATACGAGAGGCTTAATAAGAAATCATCAATTCGATAAAGTGGAAATGGTTAAATTTGTAAATCCTGAAAATAGTTACGATGAATTGGAAAAACTTACAAATGATGCAGAAGAAGTTTTAAGACTTTTAAAAATTCCTTATAGAGTTGTTTGTCTATGTACCGGAGATATTGGTTTTTCAAGTGCAAAGACTTACGATATAGAAGTTTGGATGCCAAGTTATGGAAGATATGTAGAAATTTCTTCTTGTTCAAACTTTGAAGATTTCCAAGCAAGACGTGCAAATATCAGATTTAGAGATAATGACGGAAAAGTTAAATTTGTTCACACTTTAAACGGTTCAGGACTTGCAGTTGGAAGAACTTTTGCAGCTGTTTTAGAAAATTATCAAAGAGCAGATGGTAGCATAGAAATTCCTGAAGTTTTAAGAAAGTATATGGGAGTAGATGAGATAAAAAAATAGGAGAGTGTTATGAAATTTAAAAAATCAATACTTAGTTTAGCGTTAATTTTTTCAATTCTTTTTGCAGGAGCAAGTAAATCTTATGCAATATTTGGAATTGAAAAGAAAACTACTGCGTCTTTAATCGGTGATGCCGATTCAGGAGCTTTATTCGTTGCTGAAAATATAGATGAACCTGTGTCAATAGCAAGTATTTCAAAACTTATGACTTTCTATATTGTAAAGGAAAAAATTGCTGAAGGAAAGCTTAAAATGGAAGATAAAGTTAAAGTTTCCTTAACAGCTGGTTCGGAACAAGGCTCAAGTTTAGATTTAGCTCCCGGAGAAGAAATTAGCATTAAGGACTTACTTGACGGGCTTATGATTGTTTCAGGAAATGACTCAGCTGTTGCTCTTGCAGAGACAGTTGCAGGAAGTGAAAGTAAATTTGTTACTATTATGAATGAAAAGGCAAAAGAACTTGGGCTTCAAAATGCAACTTTTTCAAATGCATCAGGTCTTATGAAAAATGGACAAGATAATAAAATGTCATCAAGAGATATTTTTATAATGGCAAAAGCAATTATAGAAAAATATCCTGAAGTTTTAGAATATGCAAAGACTACCGTGTTGGAACAACCTTCAAGAAATTTCAAAAAAGAAAGTACAATTCCACTAGTTGGAGTGGTTGAAGGAGTTGACGGACTAAAAACCGGACATACAGATGAGGCAGGATATTGTTTAGTTTCTACGATGAAGATAAAAAAAGGACAAAGTGAATTTAGAATAATTTCTGTTTTAATGGGAGCAAAAACACAGGCAGATAGAGCCCAATATATGAAAGATATGCTTAACTATGCAAAGGAAAATATAGAAACTAGAAAACTTATAGACGCTCAAAAATTTGTAAAAAAAGTAGAAGTTAAATCAGCAAGCAATGGTTTTGTTGAATTAGTTCCGGCACAAGATGTTGAAAGAGTTTCAATGAAGGGAATTAACTACGATACGGAAGTAAATGTTGGAGAAGTTAAATTACCTTTAAAACAAGGCGATAAGGTTGGCGAGATAAAAGTTAAAAACTCACAAGAAGTTATTGCAACGATTGACTTAGTAGCAAAAGAAAATTATTCAAAAGCAGGTTTTGTAAAAAGAATCGGAAGATTTTTCAAAACAATATTTGAAGTAGTAGATACAATATTACCATAGATAAAAATTCGACTTAAAGGTCGAATTTTTTTTTGTGTATTTTTAGCAAGTTGTTTATTATCTCAATAAAGTTATGTATTGTGTATTCAATGCTTTAAATGATATAATTATAATAATGTATTAATTTTTTAATATATCGGAGGATTTATGAATACTGTTTTACAAAATATGTGTATGATTTATGATAGAAAAAATGATAAAATTTTGGTTTTAGATAAGGTTAAAAAGCATGGCTGGGAAGGTCTTACTTTTGTTGGGGGTCATGTTGAAGATGGAGAAGTTTTGTATGATTCTTGTGTTAGAGAGGTTTTTGAAGAAACAGGTTTAACTGTAAAAAATTTAAAGCTAAAGGGAACTGTTAGTTGGATTGATGAAATTAAAGCTAAAAGAGAATTAGGTTTTCTATACTATACTGAAGATTTTTCTGGAGAATTAATCGAAAACAATGTCGAGGGAACTTTGTCTTGGTTTGGGATTGATGAGTTTAGAAATGCTGATGGGAAGAGTTACAGCATAGATAAGATTTTAGATTTGTTTTTAAATGATGATTATAGCGAATTAATCGTAAAGTGGAATAAAAATGATGAAGTTGAAACAGAAGAATTTTTTTAGGAGGTAGCGATGAATTTTATTAAGGGAATTATTTTTACAATTATTTCTGCATTTGTTTTTGGTTTTACGCCAATACTTGCAAAGTTTACTTACGATGGAGGGAATAATGCAATTACTCTTACTTTTTTAAGGGCATTGTTTGGCATTCCGTTTTTGTATGCAGGTATGAGGAAAAATCAAACTCCTATGAAGATTACTAAAAGAGAATTTTTACATTTTATTGGTCTTTCTTTTTTAGGTATAGGAATTACAACAACAGCACTTTATGCTTCATATAATTACATTTCAGTCGGAATGGCTACTACGATACATTTTATTTATCCATGTGTTGTTTATTTTATTTGTATTTTGTTCTTTAAAGAAAAAATTACTTTAAAGAAAATGTCAGCTCTTGTTTTTTCAATGATAGGTATTGTGATGTTGGTTGATGAGGTTACCGGAGGAAGTGCCTTTGGGATATTTCTTGCTGCCTTATCAGGTATAACATATAGTTTGTTTTTGGTTTATCTTGATAAGAGCGGTTTTAAACATATGGACCCATTCAAATGTACTTTGTATATCAGTTTATTCAATATTGCAGGACTTTTTGTGCTTGGAAAAGTTACAGGACAATTAACTTTTTCACTTACTCCGATAGCTTGGGGACTTACAATATTGATTTCATTTTTAACTTCAATTTTCGGTAATGCCTTTTTGCAACTTGGAGTTAAATATTGTGGTGCTACAACAGCATCAATACTTTGTACTTTTGAGCCGATTACAAGTGTAATTTTGGGTATAATATTCCTTAATGAATCCTTAACAATTTTTAAACTTATTGGTTGTGGATTGATTGTATTGGCAGTTTTACTGTTATCTTTAAATAATGATGTTAGAAGGAGAAAAAAATAATGAGCGCATTTTTAGCACCTATACATTTTTGGATGTATGATAAAATTTTGATTGCACAAAGATTGACTTTTGCAGTTGAAGAAAAATTTTTGAATGAAGAAGAAAAAAACGAGGTAGAAAGTTTATTTCCTGCTTTAGTTTCAGAAGATTTGGAAGAAGTAATCGACCAAAGTAATATTCATGGCTGGTTACATACAGCCGTTTCAAATGTTGAGATTAGATTTGCTTATACTGTGAAAAAACTTTTGGATAAGGGAGTTTCACTTGAAGAGATAAAGAAAGCCTGTTTTGAATATGGAACAAGTTTTCCTTGTTATGAAATTTCAAGCTTGAAAGATGCTTACGAATTACTAATGGATACATTGCTTGACGGACTTCCTTGCGACGTTTCAATTTCAGTTGTTAGAGAAGAAGAAAATGAATTGGAATTTGTACTTTATAACGATATACACAAACAATATTTCAACGAATTTGATATGGAAGTTGCTATATATCATGAAATCAGAGAGGCTTTTGTAAATGGACTTTTCGAAAAATATTCATTAAAATACAAAAACTTAACAGATAGCAACAAGTTAATAACAAAGTAATGAAGATTAGAATTGATAGATTTCTTTGTCACATGGGGATTGGCTCAAGAAGTGAAATTAAAAAGTTTTTGAAAACTTGTAGAGTTAAAGTAAATGGAAAGCCCCCAAAAAGTTCAAATACACAAGTTGATACTGAAAAAGATGAAATTTTGTTTGACGATGAAATAGTGATTTATAAAGAATTTACCTATCTAATGTTAAATAAGCCAAAGGACTATATCAGTGCAACCTTTGATCCGAAACTTTCAACGGTTTTAGATTTACTTAAGTTTCCATATTCAAATATGGATCTATTTCCGGTTGGACGACTTGATATAGATACGACAGGATTTCTGATTTTAACAAATGACGGCAAGTTTTCCTACAATGTAACAAATCCAAAGAAAAAAGTAAATAAAAAATATTTTGTTAAGTTAAGAGATGAACTTACAAAAGAGCAAAAAGAAAAAATAGAAAATGGAATTTACTTTGAAAAAGAGGACTTTACAACTGAAAATGCAAAAGTGAAAGAGCTTTCAAAAAAAGAAATTTACCTTACAATTTCTGAAGGGAAATTTCACCAAGTAAAAAGAATGTTGGAATATGTAGGAAACGAAGTTTTAGAACTTAAAAGAGTCAGCATCGGAAACTTGAATTTAGATGAAGAGCTTGAACTTGGAGATTATAGAGAAATTACAAATAACGAAATAGAAAAAATATTTAGATAAAGTTTTGATTAATGTCAAAACTTTTTTAAATTCCAAAAAACGGAATATATTGACTTTAAATATATTTATAGTATAATATAAATAGGGGTGAAGATATATGATAGTTTTAAATGTTAAAATTGACAATTTATATATGTTTAAAGATTTTGAAGTGAATTTTACTTTTCCAAGAAAAGTTAGTAATTCAATATTAAAAGATGAAACTTTAAAATATGCACCAAAAATAAGGTATAAAAAAGTAAATATAATTATGGGGTCAAATGCTTCCGGAAAAACTACTTTTGGCAAGTTGTTGTGTAATTTTGAAAATTTTTTATGTGGAGGAAATGGAAATAAATTAATAAATAGATTTTATTCTGATAAAAAAAGTAATTTTGAAATAATTTTTACAGTTGAAGATAGATTATTTGAATTTATTTTATCAACGGAACCAAAAGATGCTAAAAATTATCTTATCAGTGAGAAAATAAGATTTATAAAATTAAATAGTTCCTTTAATTATAAAGAAAATATAAATTTATTAAATAGTAAAAATTTTTTAGAAAAAGAAAGAATACTTAATTTAGATACAAAGGAAGTTTTTGTTTCTGATGTTATAAATGAAGAGTTTGAGCCGAATTATAATACTGAAGAATATTATTCAAAGTTTATATATACTTTGAAAAATTATTTTTGGGATAACGCATCTTTTTACTATAGTTTTGACAAGGATTTAGAAGAAAAGGAAAAAGTTAGAAATATATTAGATGTTGATTCAATAAAGACTGTAGAAAAATATTTAAAAGTTATAGATGATTCTATAGTTGAAATTAGAAATGCAAAATCTACCGGAATTGATAAGATTGATGAAGAAGTTGAGGAAGGATTTTATATAAAATTTAAAAATGGAGAAAAAATATTAATAAATAGAAATACTTCATCATCAGTAAGAGAAAGATTATCCAGAGGGACTGTTGAGGCGATTTTTTTAGCTAATTTTATTTCAAAAATAGAAAACTATAATGGACTAATATATCTTGATGAACAGATGGCTTATATGCATACAAAATTATCAAATTCATTGATTTTACAGATAATTTATAATCTTGAAGAAAACAGTCAACTTTTTATTACAACTCATAATGAAAATTCATTGGATTTGAATATTCCAAATCATTCATATACATTTTTAGCTAGAAATAACGAAGGTGTTTTTGTGGTAAATCCTGAAAAATATATTATAAAAAATGATAGAAAATTAAAAAATTATGTTCAAAATGATTATTTTGATATATATCCTAATTTGGATGGTATTTGGGAGGATTAAATTTTGAGTAATTTAATAATTGTTGAAGGTGAAACTGAAGAAAAATTTTTTAGAATTTACAAAGATTTATTGAAAAAACAATCTTTAATTAAATGTTGTAATTTGTTCCAAAATAGTAAGAAAAATAATAGAATTTTTGGAGAAAGGTACGATAATGTATATATAATACTTGATTCTGATATTTTCAGTTCAGCCAATTGGGGTATTTTTAAAGAAAATTATAAAAAGATAAATGCAACTAAAAAATTTGTTTTTATTCAAAATCAAAATTTTGAAGATGAATTAGTCTATGCATTAGGAATTAATAATAAAAATAATTTATATAAATTATTTTCCGTAACAGGGGATAAAAAATTTAAAAGTATGTTTTTAAAAATTCAGGGTGATGACTGTAAGAATAGGTTAAAAAACTTAGATTTTAACAAGTTATATATAAGGTTTGATGAATGTAAAGAGCAGATTCCAAAAGATATTAAATTATCTATTTTAGATAATAAGAAAATTTTTAAAATTAAATAAATTAGATAAAGTTTTGATAGTTTTGATGATTGTCAAAACTTTTTTTATTGCTCTTTTTGTGATAAAATAATTATATAATTATTTAATTTATAGAGAATAGGAGTTTTTATGAAAAATTTAGAAAATCTTAGTGATAATCAGAGAATTGAAGATGTGAAATTACTTTTTTATGGGATTTTAGTAGGAATTTTTGCAGGTGGACTTTCAAGTTTTTATCGTTATATAATTCATGGAATAGAACATATTTTAGAAATTATAATAAATTTTACTAGAACTAATTTTTATGCTTATCCTATTATTATTGCTTTACTTGTTTTAATTTCTTTTTTAGTAACGAAATTTAAAAAATTCTCAAAACTTTGTGGTGGCTCAGGGATACCACAGGTTGAGGCTGAAATAAAGGGTTATATCAATCCGAATCCTACTAAAGTTTTGTTTGCAAAAATTTTTGGTGGCGCTTTAACTGCATTAGCCGGTTTTTCTGTTGGTCGTGAAGGTCCGTCAATCCAAATTGGAGCTATGAGTGGTAAATTAGTTTCAAGGAAACTGAAGAAAAATAAAACTGTTGAAAAGTTTTTAATAACTTGTGGAGCAAGTGCAGGACTTTCTGCCGCTTTTAATGCACCGGTTGCCGGAATTTTGTTTGCCGTTGAAGAGATACATAGACATATTAGCAAAAAACTTCTTGTTGTTTGTATGGGAGCTACGATTACTGCAGATTTAGTTTCAAAAATTCTATATGGAACAGAAACTGTATTTAGTTTTAGCTTAACGGAAAAATTGCCTTTGATTAACTATTGGACATTGATTTTGTTTGCTATTGTTCTATCTCTTTTGGGAGTGCTTTACATTTTTTTAATGGATGTTTTTATGAAAGTTCAAGATAAATTAAAACTAAAGCAAGAATATAAAATGATACCATACTTTTTATTACCTATTTTAATTTTAGCATTTATGCCAAATTTATTAGGTGGTGGCGGATTCTTGATGAAAGAATTACAAAGCGCTAATTTTCCGATTTATACTTTAGTTTTAATTTTTATAGTAAAATTATTATTTTCAATAATTTGTTTTAGTTCAGGAGTTCCGGGAGGAATATTTTTCCCTATATTAGTTTTAGGAGCAACGATTGGAACAATTTTTGGGAAAATAGTTGACCCTATATATATAAATAGTTTTATTATTCTTGGAATGGCAGGATACTTAACAGCAATCGTTAGGGCACCACTTACTTCAATAATTTTGATTTTTGAAATGACAGGAAATCTTTCATATTTATTGCCACTTTCAATAGTTTGTCTTATAACTTACGCATTACCGAACTATTTAAAATCTCTACCAATTTACGAATATCTTTTAGAAAGATTGATGGAAAGAGAAAATATTGCAAGTTCAAAGGACGGCGAAAAAATGACTATGAGTATAGTTGTTGAAATCGGAAGTGAAATAGAAAACAAGAAAATAAAAGAAGTGAAATTTCCAAAAGGTATGTTAATTATAAATATTGACAGAGGTGTTGAAGAAATCATACCTAACGGAGAAACAACAATAATAAACGGCGACGTTATAAATATACTTGTTGGAGAAAATAAATTGTTTGATACATTCAATGAGCTACAAAAAATTTGTCAAAATAATTAGGAGAAAAAATTATGATTAAACTTTTAACTTTGGAAGAAATTAAAAATAAAAAATATGAAATTGCAAAAATATATAAAGAAGTTTTTAAAACAGATGATTCTACTGCAGATTTTTTGGTTACTCGAATTGATGAAAGTTTAGGATTAAATATTATTATATGCGGAGCTTTTGAAGAGGAAAAACTTATTGGATTTGTATATGGAGTTGATTTTTTAAAAGAAAATTGGTGGGCTATGCAGATAGATGAAAAATTACCAAAAGGAACTGATTGGTATAAAAATACTTTTGAATTAAATGAACTTGCTGTTCTTGAAAAATACCAATCAAAGGGTTATGGAAAAGAATTAATGAAATGTTTAATTGAAAATTTTAAAGGAGATAAAATTTTGTTATCTACAAAAAAATTTGAAAATGAAAAAGTAATTAATTTTTATCATAAATTAGGATTTAAAGATTTGATAAACCCATTTGAGTATCCGAATGGAGAATATGAAACTTCGATTGTATTATATTTAAATAAGTAGGTTAAAAAATGATTAGTCCAATAGGCTAATCATTTTTTTATAAAGTTAGATATTTGTTATCAAAAATATTGACAATAATTTAGTATGGTGCTAAAATATAATAAGTAAGAAAATGTTTTTCTTATTAAAGATTTATTTTAGGAGGTTTTTTTATGATTAAAGATGGATTTCAGTTTATAGCTTTATTGTTTTTCGTTTCAGGTATAGTGATTTACTTGGAAAAGAAATTCAAAAACGGAAAATTTTTTAAATATATTCCGGCATTAGTTATAATCTATTTCGGTTCAATGATTTTATCAACATTGGGCGTATGGGATATGAGTGTTAAAAGCGTTTCCTCAGCAAGAGGAGTTTTGAAAGATGCAATTTTGCCTTCAATGATATTTTTAATGTTATTAAGAGCAGACCTTAGAGATATTGCAAAGTTGGGTCCAAGAATGATAATTTCATTTTTCACTGCGACTTTAACTATTATGGTTGGTTTTGTTGTTGCATTTTTGATTTTCAAAGGAAAATTAGCTCCTAATGCACCTTTAACTTTTGGAGCATTAGCAGGAAGTTGGGTTGGTGGAACCCAAAATATGGTTGCAGTTCAACAAGCGGTAGGTCTTGAAGGCTCCGGAATGGGTTATACTTTGTTGATTGACTCAATAGATTATTCAATTTGGATAATGTTCTTGTTGTTCTTGGTTCCATTTGCAAATAAATTTAATAAATGGACAAAGGCCGACACTTCAAAAATTGACAATATCAACGAACATTTAACTGCAAAATTCTCAAAAATAAGTAAAGAAATAACTTTCCAAGATATATTTTTCTTATTAAGTATTTCACTTGCTGTTACTGCAGTTACAGGAATAATCGGAAATGAAATGGTTAAAATTCCTGCACTTGCATTTATGGGAGCAACAGGTTGGACAATCATTATAACTACAATTCTTGGTGTTCTCTGTGCGATGACTCCACTTGCAAAAATACCTGGTTCACCGGAAGTTTCAAATGTTTTATTATATATGCTAATCGGTTTAATTGCATCAAATGCAAACTTCTTAGAACTTACAGAGGCTCCTTATTATATTTTAGCAGGTTTTGTAATTCTTGGAATTCATGGAATTTTAATGGCAATAATTGGAAAACTATTCAAACTTGATTTATTCACTTGTGGTATAGCATCACTTTCAAATATCGGTGGAGTTGCATCATCACCAGTACTTGCAGCTGCTTATTCACAATCATTAGTACCAATCGCTGTATTAATGGCTTTAATCGGAGTTATTACAGGAACATTCTTCGGAATTGGAGTTGCAAAATTCCTGGAAATGCTGGCTTAGATAAAATTTTTTAAGAATGGTTAATTTTTTAACCATTCTTTTTTTATAAAAATTAAAACTTGTAAAAAATTTTTGTTTGGTATATACTATCTTATGAATGTTTTAAAAGGAGTTTTATATATGAAAAAAGCATTACAAATGTCTGAGTCCATTGAAGTTGCAATTTTTTTAGCCTTAAGTGGTGGGCTGATGGACGCATATTCATATCTTTTAAGAGGCGAAGTTTTTGCAAATGCTCAAACCGGAAATATGTTACTCTTTGGAGTTTATGCCTCTAAAGGAAATTTAGAAAAGTGTTTGAAATATGCTTTTCCAATAGCATTTTTTGCTTTTGGAATTTTTTTAGCAGATTTATTTAGAAAAAAGGATAGTTTTAAATTGCATTGGCGACAAAATGCTGTTATATTTGAAATTATTTTGCTTTTTATAGTTGGATTTATTCCTCAAAATATGAATGCACTTGCAAATGCCTTAACGTCTTTTGCTTGTGGAATTCAAGTTCAAAGTTTTAAAAAACTTTGTGGAATAGATTTTTCAACTACAATGTGTATTGGTAATTTAAGAGGGGCAACTCATAATTTGTCGGAGTATTTTTATACAAAAAATAAAAAATTTTTAGAACATAGTTTAATGTATTTTACTGTAATATTTTGTTTTGTTGTGGGTGCGATAATTGGTAGTAAATTTAGTGAAAGCTTAGGGCTAAAGACTATTTTATTAAGTACAATTTCACTTACAATCTGCACGATTATTATGTTTATAGATAGAGAAAAAGAAAAGAGGTAGTAAATTTTGTTTAATATAGTTTTATTAGAGCCGGAAATTCCGTTTAATACCGGAGCGATTGGAAGAACTTGTGTTGCAACCGACACAAAATTGCATTTGATAAAGCCGTTAGGTTTTTCGCTTGATGATAAAATGGTAAAGAGGTCAGGACTTGATTATTGGGATAAGTTAAAACTTTTTGTTTATGAAAATATAGAAGATTTTTACGAAAAAAATCCAAATGCAAATGTGTATTTTGCAACTACAAAGGCAAGGAAAACTTATGATGAAGTTAAATATTCTCCAAATGATTATATAATGTTTGGAAAAGAGAGCAAGGGAATCCCTGAAGAAATTTTGGTTAAAAATGAAGAACATTGTGTAAGAATACCGATGTGGGGAGAAATTCGTTCGCTTAATCTTTCAAACTCTGCATCAATAATTTTGTACGAGGCTTTAAGACAACAAGATTTTTCAGAACTTGAAAAGTTTGGGAATTTACATAGATTACATTGGAGTGAATAATGGACGAAGAATTATATGATTTTTTCTTTAAAGCATGAGTCCAGTTGTGACTTGTGCTTTAAATATAGAGGGATAGATTATGAAAAGAGTTTATTTTATTAGTAGTATTTTTAAGTTTATTTTTGATGTATGTTCATATTAATACTAGTAAAAATGAATTGATATTTTTTAAAGGTGAATCTAGAGAAATTAGAAAAAAAAAATTAGAGGAAGATTTAGAATATTTTGAGAGTGTTATGTTAAAAAAGTATCAAAGAGAACATAGAAATATTTCTGATGATAATTTTAAAAAGGAAATAAATAATTTAAGATTAAAACTAGATAACTTAACTGATAATGAGTTTGTAGTAGAAATTCAAAGAATAATGTCGATGTTTAGAGAAGGACATTTAAGTTTTAATATTTTGAATCAAGCATTATTACCGTTTGAAAGTAAAGTTTTTGATAATGGTATATATATTATTAGAACAGAGAAGGAGTATGAGAAATATATTTATTATAAAATATTGGCTATAAATGATATTGATATCAATACAATTTTGAAAAAAATTGAAAATATAGTTTCTGGGGATAGTTCAAAGTGTTTAAAGTATGGGGTAGATAAATATATTAATAATGTTGACTATCTTTTAGGGCTTGGGATAGTAAAGAATATAAATAATGTTAAATTAAGTATAGAAAAAAATGGAGAAGTGATAGATGTTGTTTTTAAAACTAAAATTAATAGAGATATAGAAGTCAAAAAAGAAGTATTTTCTGAAATTGAAGATTATAATAATATAAAATTAAAAATGAAACAAAAAGTTCTGGATATTTTTGAAAATTTAGATGATGAAAAACTAAAGAAGTATAATTTAAATCTTGAGCAGTTATTGAATGAAATCGAAAAGTTTGATTATATTAGCTATTATACTACTTCAGGAGTGTTTTTGAAACTTGGAGATATTCCATATAACTTAGATAGAAATAAAGCTTACGATTTTAAATTTTTTCCTGAAAGTGATGCGGTAGTCTTTCAGTATAATAAATGTGAAGATGAAGAAATTGAAAATTTAAAAAGTTTTTCAAAAAAATTTTTTGACTATATAGAATCTAATAAAAAAATTTTTAGAATAAAAAACATTATAGTGGACCTAAGGTATAATTCTGGAGGAAGTTCTCTTGTTATCTTACCATTTTTAATTGATTTAGAAAACTATTTAAAAATGAATCAAGATATTAGATTATCGGTTATTATTGGCAGAAATACATTTTCTGCGGGAGCGGATGCTTTTTACCAATTTAAAACTAAGTTTAAAAATGTAAAATCATATGGGGAAGAATTGTCTGGAGGAATTTATGCTTCAGGAGATATAACTACTGATATATTGCCTAATAGTAAATTAATTTTTTCATATGGTCAAAGGTTTATAAACTCTATAGATAAAAGATTTTTTACAAAAAAGGAAATATTTGAAAATGTTATAAGTCCTGATATTTTTATAAAGCAAACAATATTAGATTATGAAAAAAACAAAGATTTTGTTTTAGAAAAAATTCTAAAATTGATAAAAAATTAATGGAGTTGTTTATGAAAAATAAAATTTGCTTTATCATGTATTCCATATTAACTATATCACAAAAATTATATTATAGAAATGTATGTTATAATAGTTTACAAATTTTGACATTTTAATTTGTTTGTGTTAGAATTTAAGTGATGTAGAAATATATCAAAAATTAATAAAAAATTTAGGAGGAAGGAATGATTATTAGATAACTGATTATGAAACGAAAATTTAATAGCTTTTTAAAGCTTAGTTTTTTGTTGCCATTTTTAGTTATACATTCCTTTTTGTGTGCTTATTTTTTTAGACTCCTTTTTTTAGTACATAATTTTGAATTTTAAAATGGCAATAAGTGAATTATTAGCCATTTTTTTGTGGCAAAATTTAGGAGGATATATGCTAGTTATAAAAAATTTGTCAATATATTTAATTAAGGATTTAAGAACTGTAATAGAGGATTTTAATTTTTCTTTAGAGCAAGATATGAAAGTTTGTATAATCGGCGAAGAGGGAAATGGAAAATCAAGTATTTTAAAGGCGATAGTAGATGATAAAAGTTTAGAAAAATATGCTGAAATAAGTGGAGAAATAAATAAGAAAAATGAAGTTATAGGATATTTACCACAGATTTTAGAAGCAAAGATTTTAGATTTTTCAACAAAGGAATATCTTGAAAATAAAATTAAAGAGGATTATTTTGACTATAATTTATTTTATAAATTGTTAAAGGAGTTGAATTTTGATGAAAATTTAATAAATGAAAAGCAAAGGATAAGTGAATTATCAGGTGGAGAAAGAATTAAATTTATTTTACTTTGCGAACTTATGAAAGAGCCTACTTGTCTTTTATTGGACGAACCTAGTAACGATTTGGATATAAATTCTATTGAATGGCTTAAGAATTTCATAAAAAACATTGATATTCCAATAATTTTTATTTCTCACGATGAGGATTTAATTGAAAATTGTGCAAATACAATTATTCACATTGAACAGCTTATGAGAAAGAAAAAATCTAAAATTTCTATTGAAAGACTTGATTATGATGATTATGTTGAAAATAGAGAAAATAGGATTGAAAAACAGGAAAGAATCGCTAAAAAGCAAAGAGAAGAGCTTGACAAAAAGCAAAGAAAGTATCAAAAAATTTATGAAAGAGTACAACATGAAATAAGAAATACAAAAAATGATTTTTTGGGAACGGAGTTAAAAATAAAAATGCATACTGTAAAATCTATCGGAAGAAGGCTAGAAAAGGAAAAAGAAAATTTGCTTGATTTTCCAGATTATGAAGAATCGATTTTTATAAAATTTGACGAAGATATAAAATATTCTACAAAAAAGGAAATTTTAGATTTGAATTTGGAAAAACTTGTTGTAAAAGATAGAATCCTAAGCGAAAATATCGAATTAAAGGTCTTTGGAAATGATAAAATCTGTATAATCGGAGAAAATGGGATAGGAAAAACTACACTTTTAAAAATAATTTTGGAAAATATAAAGAAAAATGTTAAGATTTCTTATATGCCACAAAATTATGATGATAAGATGAATATTGATATGAGCATTATAGACTATCTTAGTAAAACTTACGAAAAAGAGGAAACGACAAAGATTAGAACTTTTCTTGGCTCAATGAAGTTTACATCAGATGAAATGCTACACAATTTAAAATCTCTTTCCGGAGGACAAAAAGCTAAAATTTATTTTTTAAAGATGATTTTGGAAAATCCGGAAGTTTTAGTCTTGGACGAGCCGACAAGAAATTTATCTCCTTTTTCATCAGTTGAAATTAGAAAACTTTTGAAGTCATATAAAGGAGCGATTATTTCCGTTTCACACGATAAGAAGTATATTTATGAAGTCTGTGATAGAGTGTATGAATTGACAAAAAACGGATTGGATTTGTTTTATTTATCAAATATTTTGACTACTTAGTGTATTTATGGTAAAATAAAATTTAATGAAAAATATTTTTAACATAGGAATACGGAGGAAATATGGATAAAATTTTTGAAATTTTAGAGAAAGTTTTTTCAGTTGAAACTTTTGGTAGTCTAAAGTTATATGATTTAATGGCAATCATTTTTAAATATATTTTTGTAATTATTATTTATTACTTTATTTACAATATAATAAAGATGATTTATTTGGATATTAGTACTACAAGTGAAATGACTGACGTTTCTAATACTTATCTAAAACTTATAAACAGAAAAGAGAGTTTGCCTTTTAAGGTGCATGAGCATTACTATATTGCTGATGAAACTACTCTTGGTCGTGGAGATTCTAATGATATTGTAATAAATGATAAATTTATTTCTAAAAATCATATGAGAATTATTAAAGACGACGGTATTTTTTATATCGAAGATTTAGGCTCTGCAAACGGAACTCTATTAAACGGAGAGCCGATTACTGAGGCTATTGAGCTTAAAGATAAGGATTTAATTGACGTTGGAAGAATTGAATTTTTATTTGTAAATGAGGAAGTTTATGATGATTAAGAAAAGATTGTTGTCAAGGCTTAGGACTTTAACGGTAGATTCCTATGTCAGTACAAAGAGTATTCAAGGTCTTTTGTTATTTTTCCAAATTTTAGGTTTGTTTTTGATTATGGCAAGAGATTTTGCTAATTTCGATAGAACTAAACTTTATTTTATGGTTGGTTTGATTAGTTTTGTATATATTTCAGGGAAATTGGTGCAAAAGTTTACAAGAGGCGATTATTATATAATGCTTATTGCAAATATGCTTTTTTCTATTGGAATTTTGGAAATTTACAGGCTGAATAACAAAATGGCTTTTAGACAAATTATATGGTTTTGTATTGGAATTATAGCTTTTTGGGTTGTATATTTGATTTTAAAATATATAAAAATTTGGAATAAAATGTATTATTTTTATGCCGGAGTTTCTTATATTTTATTTATCGCAACTATTTTATTTGGTAAAAATATTAATGGTGCAAAAAACTGGATAAGACTTGGTGAAAATTTTGCATTTCAACCGTCAGAGCTTATAAAGATAGCCTTTGTTTTTCTTATCGCTGCCTTTTACAAGAATAGAGATAAGTTTGAAAAAAGTTTATTAAAAAGACATAGTCTGCATTTCTTTTTCTATACATTTGTAGGATTTTTGTTTTTACAAAAAGACTTGGGCTCAGTACTCGTGTTTTCAGGAGTATTCATATTTGCACAATATATGTATGAGCCACATAGAAAATATATGATTGTAAACTTTTTAATCCTTAGCTTTGGGGCGATTTTAGGTTATATTTTGTTCACTCACGTCAAGGTTAGAGTTAAAATTTGGTTAAACCCTTTTAAATATGCAGACGGAATGGGATACCAAATCATTCAAGGTTTTTATGCAATAGCAAGCGGTGGTTTCTTTGGAACGGGACTTGGACTTGGAAGACCGGACTATATTCCTTTTGCAGAAAGTGATTATATTTTTGCAAGTATTTGCGAAGAAATGGGAATTTTAATGGGAATGGGCTTAGTTATGTTGTTCTTGATTTTGACTTACAGAGGAATAAAAACTTCTATGGAACAACAAAATAGATTTTATAAATATGTAGCCTTTTGTCTTTCATTAATTTTCGCTTTTCAAGCATTAATAATGTTCGGTGGGATTTTAAAACTTATTCCACTTACAGGAATTACAATTCCTTTTGTTAGTTATGGTGGTTCATCAATTCTTTCGAGTTTTATCGCACTTGGAGTTTTGCAATACGCCTCTGAAGAAAATATAATAGGAGGATAATATGACGGAAAGTAAAAGATATAAAAGAGTTTTAACATTTATAAGTTTATTATTCATTTTAATACTTGGATATATGACTTATTTTCAAGTTGTAAAGTCTGATAAACTAAAAAATGATGAAAACAATAAAAGAAATTGGGTTGACGATAATAAATTAAAAAGAGGAAATATTTTAGATTCCAACGGAAATATCTTAGCTGAAACAAAAGAGGACGAAAAAGGAGAAAAATATAGACATTTTCCTTATGGAAGTGCTTATGCGCATATCGTTGGATATAATAGTAAAAAGTACGGAAAAACGGGAATTGAAAAGAAATTTAATGCAACTCTTTTAAATAAACAAGATAAAACACCGATTGGAGAATTAAAGAAGATTTTAGTTGACCAAAAGGAAGGAAATACAGTAAAATTAACGACAAATACTGAATTGCAAAAATATGCTGAGGCTCTTTTAGAGGGACATAAGGGTTCAATGATTTTGATGAATCCACAAACCGGTGCAATAATCACAATGGCAGACAGACCGACTTTTGACCCGAATACAATAGAGTCTAATTGGTCTAATATAATTGCTGATGAAGAAAATGCACCACTTTTGGCAAGAAGTATTGGAGGACTTTTTCCTCCGGGCTCCGTTTATAAAATTGTAACCGGAACTGCTTTACTTGAAAAGTTAAGCGGAGAAGATTTGAAATACGATGACAAAGGCTCAACTATTATTGAGAATTACAAAATAAATAACTATGCAAATGAATATAATGGAAATATTGATTTGAGAAAAGCCATAGTAAAATCTTCAAATACTTACTTTGCAGACCAAGTTCAAAAAATTGGCGTTGATGCTATGATTGATGTAAATAAGAGATTTATGTTCGGTCAGGAAATTCCTTTTGAATTAAAAACTGCAATCTCTCCGATTCCATTTAATGAAAAAACAACGGCATTAGAGCTTGGAACGGGAGCATTCGGACAAGGTAAAGACTTGGTAACACCATTACAAGTTGCATTATTTACAAGTGCAGTTGCAAATGGTGGGAATATGATGAAACCTTATATCGTTGGAGAAATCTTAGACCCTAAAGGAAAGATAATTGAAAAAATTTCTCCGGAAATTTTAACAAGAGTTTCAGATAAAAAAACAATGGATACTATGAAAGATTATTTAAAATCTTCCGGTGATGCAAACTTTATAGGCTTTATAAGAGGAAAAAAAGTTGCGGGAAAAACGGGTACTGCCGAAAAGACAAAGGACAAGATACACTCTTGGGTAACTGTCTTTTATCCGGTAGATAATCCGACTATTGTTTGTACGGCCTTTTTTGAAGAAGAAAACAAAGTTGCTTACGAAATGATTCCACTTGTAAAAAAACTTGTAAACAAAGCAGTAGAACTTGGATATTAGGAGATAATATGAATTATAAAGTACTATTTAGAATTGAAAGATTAAAACTCATAGATAAACTAAAGGCGAAAATTGTAAATTACAGAAGATATTGTGAAGAAATGGGAGATACTTGTGAAATAGAAATTGTTTGTGCAGGTAATGTAGTTACACATTTCTTAGAAGAAGATGAGTTTTTTAAAGACGAAAGCTTACAAGTTAAACTCTGTAAAAATGCTTTAAACGGATTAAAGCCGAATTATGAACAGAAAAATATTCAAATAGTATCTGCTGGAATTGGTGAGATTATAAAAAGAAAAGCAGAAGGTTGGATTGAATATACAATAGAATAAAAATTTTTTTAAAAAGAATGTGCAAACATTCTTTTTTTATATGAATATGTTGGTAAAAATATATTGACTTATTATATTTTTTTTGCTATATTAAGGTTGATATAGGAAAAGGCGATAGTTTATGAATGATATTGCTTTTATTAAACCTCAAAGTTTTTTATCTTGGCAAATACTAGAAGATAGAGTGATAATTAAAAATGAAAAAGATCAAAGTTATTTTGAGTTTAAAGATACTGGATTTGAGATAATTAGAATGATACTTTGCGAGGAGGTAAATATTAGGTTAATAGTTGATAGGATTTCTAAAATTTACAATGTAGATTTTAATGTATTACTGTCTGATGTAGAAGAATTTTTAAGTAATTTGATAAAGGATAAATTGGTTTATATATAAATTTTTTATGGGAGGGTTTATGCTTAAGTTAATCAAGGTTACTAAATTGAAAAGAAGTTATATTCTTCTTTTGTTCTTTTTTAGTTTAGTTTTTTCTTTTATCTCAATTCTGGAAATTTTTATTGTTGGGAAATTTCTTAATAACATTCAGGAGATAGAGTATTTTATTGGATTTATTATAATTTTATTTTTACATTTTATTTTTAGACAGCTTTTAAATTTTATAAACTATAAATTTAATTTACATATTGATAAGGTTTTTTCGGAATTTATTTTGAATTTTATTTCAGAAATTCCATATTTTAATTATGAAAATGAAGATTTTCACAGAGAAATATACTTTATAAAAGATGTAGTTCCTAAGTTTAAAGATTATTTGAAATCAATCATTTCATTATTTTCGTATTTTATAAGATTTTTAGGATATTGTTTTATCGTTTCTACATTTGTTTGGTATCTTGGAATTATAGTTTTTATCCTTTTTATACCCCTATGTTTTGTTGCTATTTATTCTGGAAATTTAGAATATGAAAATTATCTTGAAAGTGGAAATTTTTTTAGACGTGCAAGTTATTTTACTAAAGTATTAATTAATAAAGAATTTGCTCTTGAGAGAACTTTATTTAAGTATAATGATTTTATAAAGAAAAAATGGAAAGAATCTAAGGATAAAGGGATTATAATAGAAAGAAAGACTTTATTTTTTTCGGAATTTTATGCAAGTGTCGGAATAATGCTTATGATGATAATATTGTTTACTATTTTTTTTATGATAATTTTTTTTGGTAAAAACTCTATAAGTTTTGGTTTGTGTACTGCTCTAATTAGTTCTTTACTTGTATTTACAGATGAAATTTCTTATAAATTATCTATTGATGTAAAAAAATTTGTTGATAGCAAGCTTTTCTTAAAAAAATTTATAAATTTTATATCTAAAGATTATTCACTTGCTATAGAATTTGATAAAACTATTGATAGTATAGATAGAATTGAGTTTAAAGATGTATCTTATTCTTATGGTAATTCTTATGTTTTAAAAAATTGTAGTTTTTTTTTGGAAAGAAAAAACAAGTATGCTATTGTTGGAGAAAATGGAACAGGAAAGACTACTTTAGTTAAGATTTTATTAGGACTTCTAGATTATGAAGGAAGTATTTTAATTAATGGAGTTGAACTTAGGGAAATATCAAGAAAATGTTTAGTAAAACATTTCGGAGTTATCTTTCAAGATTTTGTAAAATATGAGATGACAGTTTCAGAAAATATAGATTTTTATAACAATAATGATATCGATGAAATTCTAAAAAAAGTTGGTATTTATGAAAAAATTGAGAGCTTTGAAAATGGAAAAAATCAATTTTTAGGAAAACTTGAAGAAGGAATTTCGTTATCTCTTGGAGAATGGCAAAAAATTGCTTTAGCAAGACTTTTAATTAAAAATTGTGATTGCTTAATTTTGGATGAACCAACTGCTTCTCTTGATTCAATAAGCGAAAGAGAAATTATAGAAAATGTAAATTCTATAATTGCTGAAGATAACATAGGGATTTGGATAACTCATAGACTTGGAAGCTGTAGAAGTTGCGATTATATTTTGGTTTTAAAAGATGGTAAAATAGTAGAAAATGATACTTTTAAAAATTTATTGAATTCTGATTCTTACTTTAAAGAGCTTTATACAACGCAAAGGAGTTGGTATGATGAATAATATTTTTAAAGCAATTAAACTAGTTTTTAATTTAGATAAAAAGAGATTTTTAATTAATTATGGAATATTCATTTTAGAATCTTTATCATTTGTTTTTACGATTTATGCTTTACAATTAACTTTAGAAAAATTGGGGCTTTTCATTTCTGGAAAATTGACAACTTCTAGAATGCTTATATATATCTCTGTTTTTATTTTAATAAAAATATTAACTTATACATTTAGATCTTTTATGGGATTTTATTGTGAATATTATGATTTAGTTTTAAGCTCGAAAATAGAAAAAACATTAATGAGTAAAGAGCTCTTGCCTATTTATTTTGAAGATAATAATTTTTTAGATATTTTATCACAAGCAAAATTAGGTGCATCAAATTTAACGTATATTACTAATGCATATATTGATGTTGTATTTATGTATGGATTTAATTTTTTGTTTTTAGCAGTATATCTATTTTTGTTGAGTCCATATTTTGTATTAATTTTAGTGGTAGTTTTATTATTACAGTTTTTACACAATAAGTTTGATAAGAAAATTGAAACAAAATTAGAAGAAAATTTAAAAAAATTAAGAAGAAAAAGAGAATATTTTGAGAGTCTGTTTTTAGATAAAGAAACGGTAAAGGAGTTGAAAACATTTGATACAACTGAATATTTTTTACAAAGATTCAATCTTGTAACTGAAGAATTTTGTGATGTAAGTGAAATCTTTTATAAGAAATTATTAGTCAATGATTTTAGATTAGGTCTTTTGAAGATAATTTGTTATCTGATAAGTTATGTAATTATTTATGTTTTAAAAGATAAGGTTAGTATAGCAGAGTTTGGAGTGATATTTGTAACAATTAGATCAATTTTTTCACTATCGGAAGAAGGTTTTTATGGAAGAATTAAAGATGTAAATAGCCTTTTACCACAACTTGATGCATTTTTTAAAATTTTAGATATGAATTATGAAAAAAATATTATTTATGATAATATGATAATTTTTGAAAATGTAAGTTTTAAATATCCAAATACAAATGAATATGCATTAAAAAATATAAATTTTAAAATCAAAACTAATGAAAAGATAGGTGTTGTAGGAGTTAATGGTTCAGGAAAATCAACTATTTCAAAATTGATTTTAGGACTGTATGAACAAACTGAAGGGAAAATAAAAATTGCAAAAAGTAGTGCTGTTTTTCAAGATTTTTCAAAATATGAAATATCTTCAATTGAAAATGTAAAAATTTCAGATTATCAAAAAGAAGTAGATTTGTCGAGATTTAAAGAAATAGATTATTTTAGTGAAAATGATTTAGATTATAATAAAATATTATCGAAAAGATTTTCAGATGTTTCGATTTCACAAGGTCAATGGCAAAAACTTGCTATACTTAGGGGATTGCACAAGAATGAAGAATTTTTTGTTTTTGATGAACCTACATGGGCAATTGACCCAGTTGTAGAGAAAAAGATTTTTGATTTTCTTTATAATCATATTCATACCGGAATGATTGTAGTTACACATAATTTATCTTCAGTAAAACAAATGGATAAAATTCTGGTTTTAGATAAAGGAGAAATTGTAGGTTTTGATACACATTTGAATTTAATTAAAAATAATAAATTATATAAACAACTTTGGTTTACAAGTACTATGTAAAAAAAGAATGTGCGAACATTCTTTTTTTATGTGAATATATTGATAAAAAGTTAAAAAAATGTTAGAATTAATGTGTGAAATTTTAATTTTTTGGTTTGGAGGGTATGATGGAAAAATATAATTGGTCTTTGGAAAAGATTTACAAAAATGTAGATGAGGCTAGGGCTGAAATCAAAATTTGTGATGAAATTATTGAAGAAATTATAAAAGCGGAAAAATCTGTTAAGAATTTAAAGCATATTATGGAATTATCTGAAAAGTCATCTAGACTTGTTGAAAAGTTGTATTGTTATTCATATATGAAAAGAGATGAGGACAGTAGAGTTCCTGAATCTCAAAAGTTAGCTTTAGAAGTAAATTCACTAGGAACAAGATTTAGTTCAGCTATGGCGTTTTTTGACCCATTCCTTATGAGTTTATCTAATGAAGAGTTGGAAAACTTTTATAAAGAGGGAGATAACGAAAAGTATAGAGTACATTTCGAAAATATTTTAAGATTTAAACCTCATACTTTAAGTGAAAAGGAAGAAAAATTACTTGCTAATTGTGGAGAAATGGTTGGAACAGGTCAAAATTCATTCTATATGTTAAGTTATGCAGATATGGATTATGGTAAGATTGAAAATAAAGATGGAGAAAAATTAACTCCGGCTAATTATAACAATTTCCTTTTAGATGAAAATGAAGAAGTAAGAAAAGAAGCTTTTGATAAAATGTATGGAACTATTTCAAGTTTCAAAAATACTTATGCGACAACTTTATACAGTGCAATTAAGAATTTGACGATTTTAGCTAAGGTTAAAAATTATCCTTCAGCAAGATATATGGAATTATTCCAAGATGCTGTTCCTGAAAAAGTTTATGATTCATTAATCGAAAGTATTGAAGAATATTTGCCTTCTCTTCATAAATATTATGGACTTAGAAAGAAAGCATTAAAGAAAGACAAACAATATATGTGGGACGTTTCTGTAAATTTGGATAAAAATTTCAATCAAAAATATCCTTATGAAAAAGCTAGAGAATTAATCTTAGCAGGTCTTAAACCACTTGGAGATGATTATGTTGAAGTTTTAAATAGAGGTTTTGATGAACGTTGGGTTGACGTTTATCCAAGAGAAGGAAAAGCGGGTGGAGCTTATTCTTGGGGAAGTTACGATACAGAACCATATATCTTAATGAACTATACTGATGATTTAAACAGTATGTTTACATTAGCTCACGAGTTCGGACATTCAATGCACAGTTATTATTCAAGACTTGACAATGAATTCCTTTATTCTCAATATAAGATTTTTGTTGCAGAAGTTGCATCAACTTTCAACGAATTAACCCTTTTAGATTATTTGTTAAAGAATGTTAAGGATAAAAACGAAAAGATTTACATTTTAAATTATTACATCAATATGTTTATCGGAACTGTATTTAGACAAACTATGTTTGGTGAGTTTGAAAAGAATACACATTTAGAAGTTGAAGCCGGAAATGCTTTAACTGCTGATGATTTCACAAGAATTATGGGCAAATTAAATGATAAATACTATGGAGAAAATGTTGAAAGAAGTGATTTAGCTGATTACTTATGGGCTAGAATTCCTCATTTCTACAACAATTTCTATGTATATAAGTATGCAACAAGTTTCTGTGCTGCAAGTTTCTTATCCAATAGAGTTGTTAGTGGAGATAAAGAAGCGCTAAAGAGTTATAGAAACTTCTTAAAAGATGGTTGCAGACATCATCCAATAGACCAATTAAGAATGGCCGGTATAGATATGGAAGATAAAAATTCAATCGCTAAAGCTCTTGAAATTTTCAAAGGTCTAGTTGATGAATTAGAAAAAGAATTAGAAGCGTAGAAATATTTAAGGAGGGTTTTTTTCGTGTCTAAAAAAAATAAGAGAAAGGATAAAATTGAAAAAAATTCTTCAAATTTTTCAGAAGGAGGATTTGATAGGTCAATTTTATCGAACTATTCTCAATGGAGAGAAGAATACTCTGAAAAAGAAATTCCTAAAGAGGAAGTTTTGGAAGAAGTTATTTCTGAAGAAATTGAAAAAGAAGTTTCTAAAGAGGTCAATAAAGTTGATGATTTAGATTTTAAATCAAATCTTATCAATTCAGAAATAGAAGCACATACATTTTCAACTGATAAAGAAAACAAAGAAATAAATTCTGAAAAAAAAGTTGAAAGTGTTGAAGAAAATAATGAAGAAGATGAAATTTTAACAGAAACACAAAGACTTAAACTTATTTATGAAAATGTAGTTCCTCTACACGAAAGACGTCGTAGGGGAAGTAATTCCTATGATAAGAAAAAGAAAAATAAAGAAAAGAAACAAAAAGTTAAAAATGTAATTGAGGAAGTTGAAAAAACTCCGGTAGAAAATATTGAAAAAGCGGTAGAAATTGAAAAGAAAGAAAATGTTAAGCCTAAAGAGGAAGTAAAAGCAAAGAAAGATAAAGATGTAAATAAATATGAAATGCCAAAAGTTCCAAAAATGTTAAAGATGATTTTTGCATTTACCATTATTTTTGCTCTTTCTATTGTTGGATTCTTTGGACTAAAGGCATATCATTCTTTAGGTGTTAAGCTACCAAATATTTTATCAGGGGTAGAGTCTAAAAAAATTGGTTTTTACACTACAAATATGGTTTTTAATGGGAAAACTATCGATAAAAACAAGGCGGAATCTTTTATAGCATTGTTAGAAGAAGATGAGTTAAGGCTTACAACTATTAATAAATGGCTTAGAGAAGATGCTGAAAATTTGAAAAAAGATAAAAATTACAAGAGTGAAAGACCTGTTAGACTTCAAAAGAGTGGAAAAGTTTTAGGTATTTTTGATGATTATAAAATTTGTTTAGACCCTGTAAAGTTAAAGGTTGAAAAAAGTGATAAGGTAGAAACAACTATTTTATTAAATGAAAAGGAAGAACAAATTTCCGATAAGGAATATGAGTTATTTCCTGGAAAATATACTATTTTCTACTATGACAATAATGTAAAATTAAAAGATGAAGTTTCTCTTTTCTATACTGAAAAAGCAGAGGTTAAAACTGTTTCTTATGGAGAGGGAACTGACTACAAACTTGCAAATGAAGTTATAAAGCTTGATACAAATTCAAAAGAAAGTTCTTTTAAGATTGTAACAAGAGATGAAGATAGTATTTTATTTGTAAATGATAAAAATACAGAGCTTACTGTAAGAGAGTTCAATAAATTATCAGGTACAAATATAAAGAAAGATGATGTTTTAAAAGTTGTAACAAAGATGCCTTGGGGATATACAATTTCTGATGGAGTTACTTATTCCGGAGAAAGTTCAATAAATGTTAGCACTTCTCTTTCAGATAAAAGACTTTTGGACTTTGCAATTTCAAGAACTGTTGAAATGTTAAGAGAAGATGTTCAGTCAAGAGGTAAAAAAGATTCCTCTTTATTGACTATAATGCGAGACCCGTCTTTACAGATAGAAAAGAACAGAGTAGATTCTTTAATAAATAGTGGCAGAGAATATGTTGGAGGTTATCCGTCAGTAGAGTTTGACCTTAATTCTTTTGAAATAAGAGAACAAGGGGATACTTACGAAATGTATATCGGTGGACATTTGTTAGTCCAAGAAACTACTTACGGAAAAAATGAAAAGCCACCTCAATTATCTTCAATAACACCTGTTGAGTCAAAAGTTGGATTCCATTTTATTTTTGATAAAGAAAAGAAAAATTGGTTCTGTAACATTTGGGGCTTTACAACAAGAACAATTACAAGAGATAATATTAAAAGTGTTGACATATCAAAAGATATGATTGCAAGATAAATTTATAGGCTGTGTTGACACAGCCTATTTTTGTATATAAGGAGTATTATATGAATATCGATATTGAAGTTATTTACACAAATTTAGAATTTTTACTGAAAATTTTACTTGCAACTTTTATGGGTGCTATAATCGGTTTTGAAAGAAAAAGTCGAAATAAAGAGGCGGGTATTAGGACTCATGCAATAGTTTGTTTGGCATCTGCACTTATGATGATAGTTTCAAAGTATGGTTTTTTTGATGTTGAAAGAATTGATGCCTCTCGTATTGCATCACAAGTTGTAACAGGAATCGGATTTTTAGGCGCAGGACTTATTTTTATAAAAAATAATTCAGTAAATGGACTTACAACAGCAGCCGGAGTTTGGGCTACGGCAGGAATCGGACTTGCTATGGGGGCAGGTCTTTATGCAGTTGGAATTTTTGGAACAATTTTGATTGTAATAGTTCAAATTTTAATGCATAAAGATACTTTCTTGAGCAAAGACCATTTGACAGTTACATTTGAAGTTACGATTGAAGACAGTTTTAATCAAATTAGAGAAATTAGAGAATGTTTAGAGAGATTGAAATTAGAAATTCAAAATATCGAAATTGTAAAAAAGAGAGCAACTGTAACTGTAAAGTTTTATACTTTTGTTCCGATTGATTTTGAAAGAGAGCATTTGGAAGATTTAATTTTTGATGATGAAAGAGTTAGAAAGATAGAAATGTATTGACATTTTTAACTTTTTTCTATATAATTATGAATATATTTAATATTGAGTGTTGATTGTGCATACAACACAGGAGCTCAGAAGTGATTGTGCTTAAACATTATAAGGCCTATGCGAAGAAAGGTGGTACCACGATAAGTCGTCCTTTCAAAGTTATAGGTCTTTTTTTATAGGAGGTTTTTATGGAATACAAAAATGTTTTTGAAGAGCTTGTTGACAGAGGATATTTTGAACAAGCAACTTATGAAGAAGAGTTAAAAGAATTGTTATCTAAAGAAAGAGTTAAATTTTATATCGGTTTTGATGCGACAGCAGATAGTTTAACAATCGGACATTTCATTCAAATAATGGTTATGAAGAGAATGCAAAACTACGGACATATTCCAATCGCTCTTTTAGGAGGGGGAACTACAATGATAGGCGACCCTTCAGGAAGAAGTGATATGAGAATGGTAATGACTGAAGAACAAATCAATCACAATGCTCAAAGATTTTTTGAACAACTTTCAAGATTTATCGACTTTTCAGATGGAAATGCAATTATTGAAAACAACAAAGATTGGCTTTTAGATTTGAATTTTGTAAAATTTATGAAAGAAATTGGAGTGCATTTTAGTGTAAATAAAATGCTTACTTGTGATGCTTACAAAAACAGAATGGAAAGAGGACTTACATTCTTCGAATTTTCATATATGTTAATGCAAAGTTATGATTTCTTGCATCTTTACAGAAAACATGGTTGTAAATTACAACTAGGTGGTAGCGACCAATGGAGTAACATTCTTGGTGGATATGACTTAGTTAGAAAGATTGAACAAGATAAAGTTTATGCTATGACTTTCAAACTTTTGACAACTGCTGACGGTGTTAAGATGGGTAAATCTCAAAAGGGTGCTATTTGGCTAGATGAAGAAAAGACTTCTCCTTATGAACTTTTCCAATATATGAGAAATGTTGATGATAGAGATGTTGAAAAATTCTTACTTATGCTAACATTCTTGCCAACTGAAAAATGCAAGGAATTAGGTCAATATAAAGACGAAAAGATTAATGAGGCAAAAGAAATTTTAGCTTTTGAAATAACAAAAATTATTCACGGCGAAGAAAAAGCTCAAAAAGCATTAGAAACTGCAAGAGCATTATTTAGCGGAGAGCTTTTAGATGAAAATATGCCTTCAACTGAAATTAAAAAATGCAATTTTGAAAATGAAGAAATCGGAATTTTGGATTTAATTAGAACTTGTGGTCTTTCAAAATCAAATGGAGAGGCTAGAAGACTTATAGAACAAGGTGGAATTTCTTTAAATGGAGAAAAAATTACAGATACAAATACAAAAGTTTCTCTTAACTTGGAAGAAATTGTTATTAAAAAAGGTAAAAAAGTATATCACAGAGTAATTGCTTTATAGGAGTTTTTGATGAAAAATGAAGATATATATGTTGTAGGAATTGCCGGAGGTTCTGCCTCCGGTAAGACTACAATTATTGAAAAATTAAAAAAACAATTTAAAGATGAAATTGTAATGATTAGCCACGATTTTTATTACTGGGCAAATGATGATAAGACAATGGAAGAAAGAGTTAAGTTGAATTACGACCACCCAAAATCATTTGAAACTGAAAAACTTATTGAAGATTTAAAAGTTTTAAAATCTGGAAAAGAAGTTGATCTTCCGATTTATGACTTTACGATTCATACAAGAAAAAAAGAAACTCTAAGAGCATATCCAAGACCTGTAATAATCGTTGAAGGGATTTTGATTTTGGAAGATGCAAGACTTAGAGAGCTTATGGACTTAAAGGTTTATGTGGATACAGATGCAGACGAAAGACTAATCAGAAGAATTTTAAGAGATACAAAAGAGAGAGGGAGAAGTCTTGAAAGTATTTTGACTCAATATCAAAATACAGTTAAACCAATGCACGAAGAATTTATCGAGCCAAGCAAAAAACATGCCGATATAATCATTCCTCGTGGCGGAGAAAATGCTCCTGCAATAAAAATGTTGGTGCAACATTTAAAGACTTTTTTAAATAAAAATGAAAAAAAATAGCAAAACAAATGTATGTAGAATTTTAGATAGCAAAAAAATAAAATATGATTTTGTTGTTAGAGAAGAAACTGAAGAATTTGAAGAAATAGGAATTGACAGGAATATTTGTTTTAAAACACTTGTCTTAGAGGGAAGTGATAAAAATCATTATGTCTGTGTCATTCCTATTGATGAGCATTTGGATTTGAAAAAGGCAAGTAAATACTTTGGAATAAAAAGTATTAAAATGATTTCTCAAAAGGAACTTGAGCCACTTACTGGATATGTTCATGGTGGTTGTAGTCCGGTTGGAATGAAAACAAAATTTAAAACGGTTTTTGACAAAAGAGCAAAGACTATGGAAAAATTTTTGATTAGTGCCGGAAAAGTTAGAAATTCCCTTGTCGTAAATCCGATTGAATTTGCGTTGTTTTGTGATGCAGATTTTACAGATTTGGTAGTAGAGTGATGATAAATTGTATTATACTTGCAGGAGGAAATTCCAGAAGAATGACCTTTCCTAAGGAATTTATAGAAATTGACGAAAAATATCTGGTGCACAATTCAATAGAAATTTTAAAAAATATTTTTGAAGATATAATTGTGGTTTCAAATAATAAAGAGCATTACAAAGATTTAAAAGTTAAAGTCGTTAGAGATATTTTTTATAAAAAAGGTCCACTTGCAGGACTTCATAGCGGGCTTTGCTATTCTGAAAGTGAATTTTCATTTTTGACTGCTTGTGATATGCCGAATATAAATGAGGATTTTATAAGATTTTTAATTTCTAAGCTGGATAAAAACTTTGACGGAGTGATTTGCGTTTCAAAGGAGAATAAATTACTTCCTATGAATGCAATCTACAAAAATTCTCTAAAAGAAAATTTGCGTGAAGAATTACTCAAAGACCACCGAAAATTTGTAAAATTCATCGAGGACAATAAATTTAAAACTATACCTTACGAAGATTGGAAAGAATTTGACAAACAAAACATATTTGAAAATTTGAATACAATTAGCGAATTGGAAAAATTTAAAATGGAAAAGAAGAATAAAATAATTTAGAGAATTTAATTATTATACCATTATTATGCACTTATTAAAGTTATATTTTTTAGTTGTTACTTTTAATAAGTGTAATTTTTTTGAACAAAAATTTGTCAAATCAAGTGCAACTCTAAATTGCAAGAATAAATTAAATAAACATTCTATTTTCTTTTGTTTTTCGTAAAAATGTGATACAATAAATAGTTGTATGAATGGAGGAAATATGGGTTTAAGATTTTGTCCACTTTTTAGTGGGAGCGACGGTAATTGCTCATTTTTAGAGATTGACAATAGAAGATATTTGATAGATGCAGGTTTTAGTGGAAAGAAAATTGAATGTAATTTAAAACAATTGGGTGTTGATCCAAGTACGATTGACTTGATTTTTTTAACTCATGAACATATTGATCATATTAGAGGGGCCGGTGTACTTTCAAGGCGTTACGATATTAAGATTTGTAGTAATGTTGAAACTTTAACTGCCGGTGCATCTAAGCTTGGTAAAATTAAAGATGAAAATATTGTCGTTATCGGTACTGAAAAGAAACACAAGTTTTCTCTTTTTGATTTATATACTTTGGAAATTTCGCACGATTGTGCAAGGGGAATGGGTTTTGTCTTTAATACTGATTATGGTAAAATTACGCTTTTAACGGATACAGGAATTGTTACAAATCATATGAAGGAAAAAATTTATGGCTCAAAGATTTTTTATTTTGAGGCGAATCACGATTTGGAAATGCTTAAAAAAGGTCCTTATGATTATAATTTAAAGCAAAGAATTTTGGGAGAGTTCGGACATATTTCAAATGTTACAAGTGGAAACGCATTGTCTGAGGTAGTAACCGACAAGTGCAAAAAAGTTTATCTTGGACATTTAAGTGAAACAAATAATGAAGAAAAACTTGCCTATGATGAGGTATATAAGATTTTGAATGAGAAAAATGTAAGTCAATATACAAATCTTGAAGTTTCTAAAAGATTTGAAAATAGTAGTGTAACGGAAGTGTAATATGAATATAAAAATTTTGTGTGTTGGGAAATTATCGGAAAAATTTTTCAAAGATGCATGTGAGGAATATAAAAAAAGAATTTCTGCCTTTTCAAAAATTGAAATTGTTGAAATTGCAGAGGAGAAAATTTTAACACAAACGCCAAGTAAAGCAGAAATTGAAAATGTGTTAAAAAAGGAAGAAAGTAGAATTTTGGGTAAAATTTCAGATAGTGAATTTGTTATAACTCTTGAAATTTTAGGAAAATCAATCGACAGCGAAACTTTTTCTAAATTTTTAGAAGATAAAATGAATGACGGTAATTCAAAATTTACATTTGTAATCGGTGGAAGTTTCGGCCTTGGAGATGAAATCAAGAAAAGAAGTAATTTTAAACTATCTTTTTCTAAATTTACACTCCCGCACCAACTGTTTAGAGTTGTTTTGCTTGAGCAAATTTACAGAGCTTTTAAAATAATGAACAATCAAATTTATCACAAGTAGAAAAAACTTAGACTTAAATTTTAGGAGGTATTATGAGTATAGATATTAAAACTTATAAGGCAAAAAGACGCGATTATATATTATCAAAATATATTATAAAAGCTTTGAAAAAGCAAGGTGGGATTGCTACAAAGGAAGATATTGAAAATTATATAAGATTAAACTGCGATGAAATACCGGAAGGATATGTTGATTTTATAAAAAAATCTAAAAAAACAAAAAAAGAATATATGCCTTTTAAGTTTGATTTTAATTTTGCTATTAATTATTTAAGAAGATTAAAATTTATTATCAGAGAAAATAAAAAAGTTATTTTAACAGACTTAGGGGCTAATTTAGATTATGAAAATTTTGATTTTTTAACAGAATATAAAAAAATAGAAAAAGATTTTAAAGAAAAAAAATTAAATAATAACATAGACATTGAACAAGAAAGACATACAGATGATAAAGAAGAAAAAATCTTTGATGATTGGAAAGACGAATTAAACGAAAGGCTTATGAATTTTAGTCCGGAAAAATTTGAAAAGTTTGCAAGACGACTTGTTAGAGAAATGGGAGTTAATATTGATGATAAAATCGGTATTTCTGTAACAAATGATGGAGGACTTGATGGATTTGGATATATCACATCTGATGAATTTAGAACTGCAAGAGTTGCAATTCAAGCAAAACGTTGGAAAGATATTGTTCAGGCGCCTGAAATTGATAAATTTAGAGGTGCTATGGATAAATTTAATGCTGAATTTGGAATTTTTATAACTACTTCTGATTTTTCAAAAGGAGCAATAGAAACATCAAGAGTTGGTACAAGAGTTATTACTTTGATTAATGGGAAAAGAATAGCTGAGCTTGTTGCAAAATATGAGCTAGGAGTAAAACCGGTTATTACTTATATTTTTGATGATTTTTATTTATAGTAGGAGAGATATGGAAAACAAAGAGATAAAGGAAATAATGGAAAATAGAGAGAATAATTTGCAGGCGACTTGTCCTGTTCTATTTCCGGAAAATGAAAGAGCAAGTCTTTCTGATATTGAAAGGTCGCTTATAAAAAGATATAGAAAGCATATTTGGTCAAAGTTTGTTAAGGCTATTAAGGAATATAATTTAATAGAGGATGGAGATAAGATTGCTGTTGCAATTTCCGGAGGAAAGGACAGTCTGATTATGGCTAAACTTTTTCAGGAGTTAAAGAAGAATGGAAAAGATAATTTTGAATTGGAATTTATCGCAATGGACCCTGGTTATCATCCGTCTATAAAAGAATTGCTTTTAGAAAATGCAAAGTATTTGGAAATTCCTTTGACTTACTATCCGGCAGATATTTTTGCTGTTGCAGATAAAATTGCAGGAGATTATCCTTGTTATATGTGTGCGAGAATGAGAAGAGGCTCGCTTTATGCAAAGGCAAAGGAGCTTGGCTGTAATAAATTGGCATTGGGTCATCATTTTAATGATGTTATCGAAACGACAATGTTAAATTTACTTTGTGCAGGAAGTTTTAAAACAATGCCACCGAAGTTAAAGGCTAAAAATTTTGAGAATATGGAAATAATAAGACCTTTGTATCTAATAGAGGAAGAATACATAATAAGATGGATGAAATCAACTGGTCTTATGCCTTTAAACTGCGCTTGTATGGTTGCTGCGAAAAAAATCGGAAATAAAAGGTATCAAATTAAAGATTTAATCGAAAATTTGAAAAAAGATTTTAAAAATGTTGACAGTTCAATCTTTAGAGCCGGAGAAAATGTAAATATAAATTTACTTTTAGGTTATGAAATAAATGGCCATAAAGTAGATTTTAATGAAAAGTATGAAGAAAACAATCCATTTTATGAATAAGTTATAGGAGGATAGCATGTTTAAAAAATTTTTTGAAAATGTTATAAAGCCAAAGGAAAATTTTGGTGGTAAAGTTATGGTTAAAGGAATGAATAAGGGGCACGAAAAACTTGCAATTTGGGGAAGATCTTTTTTGAATATTAAAGAAGATGATAAGATAATTGACCTAGGATGTGGTGGAGGAAGAAATGTTCAATACTTTTTAACTAAAGCAAAGTTCGCCTATGGAATCGACTACTCAAAGATGAGTGTTAAGGTTTCAAAAGAATTAAATGAAAAAGAAATAAAAGAAGGAAGATGTGAGATTTTTGAGGGAGATGTTTCAAAAATTCCTTTTGAAGATGAAAGTATAAATATCGTAACAGCCTTTGAAACTATATATTTTTGGGAAGATATTGAAAAAGTTTTTAAGGAAATTTCCAGAGTACTTGTTAAAAATGGAACATTTTTGATTTGTAATGAAGGAAGTGAAAGAGAACATAAAAATATAAAAAAATGGGCTGATATGCTTGGATTTGAAGTCTATAATGGAGATACATTGGTTAAAATATTAGAAAATTTAGGATTTTCAGCTGAATATCATTTAGATAAGAAAGAACATATTGTAGTTGTCGCTAAGAAACTTTAATTAAAACAGCTTTAGGGCTGTTTTTTTAGTGCTAGTATTAGAAGTTGATATAGAAAAATAGATATTAAAAAGGAACAGTGTAAAAACCGTTCCTTTTAGTTTGTTTTAAAATTGCTTGATTTTATTTTTTCTAATGTTGTTCTAACGATTGGAATTGAAAGTAATAAAATTGTTAAAAATCCTTCTGTTCCAATGTATGAAAAATTGTACCAGATTGAATAAATTAACGGATTCCAACCTTTTGGAGCATAAGAGCCGAAGAATACATAGCCTGAAAATACTGCAAATATAAATCTTCCAAAAATTGAAATTAGATAAGCGGGTATTAGCTTGTCTTTTTTCTTTGCAAATATTCCTCCAAGTCCAAGTGAGCCAAATGCTAAAATGTAATCAATGATTGCTTGGGTTGGTGTATAAACATCCGGCTTTATCAATAAGTTTAAAAGTCCGAAAGTTATTCCTGCTATAAGTCCAACTCTAAGTCCGAACATATAGCCGATGAAGACTATAAAAATCATTGAAAATAAAGTGATGCTACCTCCTTGTGGTAAACTAAAAAACTTTATTTGTTTTGCACAAATTCCAAGTGCCAATAAGATGGCAGAGTAAGTTAGTGCTTTTGTAGAAAATATTTTTTCATCTCTTCTAAAATAAAAGACGAAAAATAAAAATGCAAAGGAAATTAATAAAATTAAAGTTGTTTTTCCTTCTACACTCCCAAAAAATTTTCCAAAATTTTCCATAAAAAAAACCTCCTAAGATATTCACTAGAAAGTCATATAAAAAAGACTATTCAACTTCCCTACGTCAGCATTGTCTGAATCAGGTAAAAAGGGTATTTCTCAGCTTAATAGCACCCCTAGTGAATAAAAATATTTTTGTATTAGCATACCTCTTTTTGTTACCCATTTAATTTAAGTTTAAACATAAATTACTTATCTTTAGTTTATTATGTAAATAAATTATTGAGTAAATTTTACAAAAGTGATATACTTTATTTATGTATATTAATTTATTTTAAGGAGAAAATTATGAAAAAAATATTAAATTTGGCACATAGGGGTTTTTCTGGAAAGTATCCTGAAAATACTAAAATTGCTTTTTTAAAAGCGATAGAACACGGAAATTGTGATGGTTTTGAAACAGATGTTCACATGACTAAGGATAAAAAACTTGTAATAATTCATGATGATATGGTTGATAGGACTTGCTCTAATGGGAGTGGTTTTATAAAGGATTTGACTTCAACTGAGCTTTTACAAATGGAATTCGGTTCACATAAGGGAAGTGAATTTTTAGGTGAAAAAATTATTTTTTTAGATGAACTTTTACAAATTGTAAAGGATAATAAACTTTTTGTAAATTTAGAGTTAAAGAACAATTATGTTTTTTATGAGGGTTTAGAAGAGGCTGTTATGAATATGGTAAATGAATTCGGACTAAAAGATGATGTAATTCTATCTTCATTCAATCACGAATCAATGGAGCTTTGTAAAAAAATTGACCCAAGTTTTAAAACTGGATTGCTTTTTGAAAGTCCTCTTATGAATACTGTTGAGTATATGAGAGGAATTAAACATGAGGCAGTACACCCTGGATATTATATGCTTTTACAAAAGCCGTCTTGGGTGTCTGAGTTTAAAAAAATGGGACTTGAGATAAATACTTGGACAGTAAATGATGAAAATTATATGAGATATTTAATTGAAATGGGAGTTGATGCTATTATTGGAAATTTCCCTGATTTAACTTCAAAAGTTTTGAATAATTTATAAAAAAATCTTTAAAAGTCTTGTAATTATTCATATCTTGTGATATAATATTTGAGTGCCGTTTTATGGCATTGTGATATTTAAAAAGCCTTGTCTTTTTACAATATCAATCGCATAGCAGTCGAGGTTGCGATTAATAAGTCCTCGCCTACAAAATCGCTGGGTAGCGATGTCTAAATAACCCAATATTGTAAAAAGAATTAAGGAGGAATGAAATGAAAAGTTACGTAGCAAAACCTTGCGATGTTAATCGTAAATGGTATGTAGTTGATGCAAAAGACGTTGTTTTAGGAAGACTTGCAACTGAAGTTGCTTCAATCTTAAGAGGAAAGAGAAATGTTAGATTCCAACCATCATTCGATATGGGAGATTATGTTATTGTTGTTAATGCTGAAAAAGTTAAATTAACTGGAAACAAATTACAACAAAAAGAACATAGATACTATACTGGATATTCAAATGGTTTAAAAGCTATTTCTTATGAAAAAATGTTACAAACTAAACCTGAAAAAGTTATTGAACTAGCCGTTAAAGGTATGCTTCCAAAGAATGTTTTAGGAAGACAAATGTTCAAAAAATTAAAGGTTTATGCTGGTCCAGAACATAATCATGAAGCTCAACAACCAGAAGTTTTAACATTAAATAAATAGGAATAGAAAGGAGATTTAACATATGGCAACTCAATATGTAGGAACAGGAAGAAGAAAAACTTCTGTAGCTAGAGTTTTCTTAACACCTGGAAATGGAAAATTTGTTATTAATAAACAAGATATAGATGAATATTTTGACTATGATACTTTAAAGGTAACTGCAAAATCACCTTTAGAAGTAACTGAAAGTCTTGGAAAATTCGACGTTTATGTAAATGTAAAAGGTGGCGGATTTACAGGACAAGCCGGAGCAATCAGACATGGTATTGCAAGAGCTTTATTAGAAGTTTCTGCTGAATTAAGACCTGTATTAAAAAGAGCTGGTTTCTTAACAAGAGACCCTCGTAAGAAAGAAAGAAAGAAATATGGTCTTAAAAAAGCAAGAAGAAGCCCACAATTCTCAAAGAGATAGTAATTTTAAAATTAAAGTGTTGGAAATCCAACACTTTTTTTATTTTTTTATTTAGTTTTGATTTTTTTAAATTTCATTTAAGTTTTTAATACTATAATAATATTACATTAGTTAAGAAATTATTAAAATACATATAAATTCATATTTTAGTGTATTTATATTAATGAAATAAATTTTATTGTTGAGAATATATTTTTATTAAAAGTTTTTGTTAAAAATTTTTTTAATTTAAGTTTACTTTAAGGTTAGTGGTTTAAAATATATTCAAGATAATAAATGATTTACATAGATGAGGTGATTTGTTATGGATAATGAAAGAGATAATGTCTTTGAAGAAGAAAAAACAGAAGATATTGAAACAAAAGAAAATGTTGAAGCAAAAGAAAATATTGAACCAACAGAAAATGTTGAAACAACAGAAGATGTTGAAACAACAGAAAAAGTTGAAAGTTATGAAGAAGATATGGCTGAAAGGAAACGAAAATCCAAGGAAAGATTATCTTCGTATATAGATAATGTTGTTGAAAAAGAGTTTGAAAAGAGAAATAAAAGCAATAAGGTTAAATCTTTTTCAAAATTTCTTTTAGCTGTTGTTTTAGCTAGCTCAATAAGTATAGGTGGAACAAGTTATTATCTAAGGAATAATAACACTGAAAAATCTGTCTTAAATCAAGCTCCAACCGATCAAAATGCAAATACAACAAATGCAGATACATCAGGAAATACAACTGTAGAAAAAGCCGTTGCAAAAAAAGCTATGCAATCTGTTGTAGGTATAACAACTGTTGGAGTTTCTGAAGATATGTTTTCTGTTCAAAAACAAACAAGCGGGCTTGGTTCAGGGGTTATCGTAAGTAAAGAAGGTTATATTTTAACTAATAATCACGTTGTTGACCCTTCAAAAACAAAATCCGTAACAGTAATTTTAAGTGACGGAACAAAGCACGAGGCAAAAGTTTTATGGAGTGATAAAACTTTAGACTTAGCTGTTATTAAAATAGATCCTAAAGGACTAGATTTAAAACCTGTTGAATTTGGAGACAGTTCAAAAGTTTCAATAGGAGATAAAGCTATAGCAATCGGGAATCCGCTTGGTATAAATTTAAAATCAACTTTAACTTCCGGATATATTTCAGGAAAAGATAGAGTGATTACATTACAAGACGGCTCAACTATGGAAGGTTTATTCCAAACTGATGCGGCAATAAATCCTGGAAATAGTGGTGGTGGATTATTTAATGATAAAGGACAACTTATCGGAATAAATACGGCAAAAGCTGGAAATAGTGACGGAATCGGATTTTCAATTCCTTCAAATTTAGCTAAACCTATTTTAGAACAAATAATTAAAAACGGTAAGTTTGAAAGTGTATCACTTGGTATTAGAGGTATAGATGTTTCCAGATATAATGTATTAGGACAAGAAAAATTACCTGTTGACTCAGGTGTATATGTTCATGAAGTCCTATCTGGTTCTCCGGCAGATTCTGCAGGACTTAAACCAAAAGACATTATTACAAAAGTTGGAGATATGGCTGTTAGTTCAAACTCAACTTTAAAGGCTGCCTTATTGAACTATAAGATTGGCGATAAAGTTAAAATTGAAGTTTACAGAGATGGAAAGACAACTACAATAGAAGTTAAATTCTCACAATTTGACTTAAATAAAGTTGAGAATAAGATAAAACAAAATCAAAATCAAAACAGTTTTAATCCAAACCGTAATCGTAATGGTAATTACAATGAAAATGAAGAAGATTTTGATGGAAATGATGATAACAACAACAACAATTAATTAGCATATTAGTAGAGATTTTTTTATAAATCCTCCGTAAAAATAAATAAATGCGAAAAAGGTTATGAAAGTATTTTCATAACTTTTTTTGTTATATAAATTTTTTAAGTATTTAGTTAATTTTTTTAATAAATTTTGTGTAAAAGTATTTTGAAATAGTATTTATTTTTTACTTAATCATTATTTTTTAATTTAATATTTGAAGAAAACTTTACTAAAAAAACAATTTATGACATTTTTATTCATTACTTGTGAAAAAATTAACTTATTTTAAAAAAAGACGAAATCCTTTATTTTTTACTATTGAACATTGAAAACTAAAGTGATATACTAATAATAAGGTTTTTTTATTAAAAAACTGTACATATTATTATTTACATAGGAGGAATTTGAAATGGCAAGATTTACATTACCTAGAGATTTATATCATGGTAAAGGTTCCATTGAAGAATTAAAAAATTTAAAAGGAAAACGTGCTTTTGTTGCAGTAGGCGGAAGTGCGATGAAACGTTTTGGTTTCTTGGATAAAATAGTTAATAACTTAAAAGAGGCCAGAATGGAAGTGGAAGTATTTGAAGGTATTGAACCTGATCCAAGTGTAACAACTGTAATGAGAGGTGCAGAAGTTATGAAAAACTTTGAACCTGATTGGATTGTTGCAGTAGGTGGAGGCTCTCCAATAGATGCTGCAAAGGCAATGTGGGCATTTTATGAATATCCGGAAGTTACTTTTGAAGATTTATGTATTCCTTTCAACTTCCCAACATTAAGAACAAAAGCTTTATTCTGTGCTATCCCATCTACATCAGGAACTGCAACAGAAGTTACTGCTTTCTCAGTTATTACTGACTATGATAAAGGAATTAAATATCCTTTAGCTGACTTTAATATCACTCCTGACATTGCAATCGTAGATTCAGACTTAGCAGAAACAATGCCAAAGAAATTAGTTGCTCATACAGGAATGGACGCTATGACTCATGCTATTGAAGCTTATGTATCAACTCTTCATTGCGATTATACAGACGGACTTGCTCTTCATGCAATCAAAATGATTAGAGAAAACTTAATTAATTCATTCAACGGAGATATGGATGCAAGAGCAAAAATGCATAATGCACAATGTCTTGCAGGAATGGCATTTTCAAATGCTTTATT
This sequence comes from Parvimonas sp. KA00067, assembly GCF_001553085.1. Taxonomy (NCBI): domain Bacteria; kingdom Bacillati; phylum Bacillota; class Tissierellia; order Tissierellales; family Peptoniphilaceae; genus Parvimonas; species Parvimonas sp. KA00067. Next base: position 104,821 of record NZ_KQ960152.1, read on the forward strand.
AGGAATCGTTCACTCAATGGCTCACAAAACAGGTGCAGCTTATAGTGGTGGACATATTGTTCATGGTTGTGCAAATGCAATGTATCTTCCAAAAGTAATTAAATTCAATGCAAAAGAAAAATCAGCAGAAGTAAGATATGCAGAAATTGCAAAATTCTTAGGACTTGAAGGAGCAAATGATACTGAAAGCACACAAAACTTAATTAACGAATTATTAAGAATGAATAAAGAATTAGAAATTCCAACTTGCATTAAAGAATATGAAGGTGGAATCATTGATGAAAAAGAATTCAATGAAAAACTTCCAAAAGTTGCAGAACTTGCAGTAGGAGATGCTTGTACTGGTTCAAACCCAAGAGCAATTACACCTGCTGAAATGGAAAAATTATTAACTTGTTGTTTCTATGATAGAGAAGTAGATTTCTAATAATGGTTTAAAATTCAAAAAGACGAGGTTTTCCTCGTCTTTTTTGCTATTGTTTTAATTTTTATTGTAAGAATAGCCATGTGTTACTTGAAGGGTAGGATTTTTTGCCTCAGGAGCTAATCTATAATTTTGGTAATCGTAGTGCATAAATACCTCCTTAAATTCTAAAAATCTGTAATATATTTATCCAAAAGAAAAAAATAAATAATAGAATAATATATTTTTTTAGCTAATTTACAAACTTATCCACAATTTTTGTGGATAAGTTGTATATATCTGTGGATAAGTTAATAAAATTGTGGAAAAATATATTTTTTAAAGTGTATAAAATATAAATTTATCCACAGAAATTTAAAAAAATGCTTTAAAAATCAATATTTTTTTATTATGTTGACAAAATTATGATAAAATGGTATCATAAAACGCAAATGCAATTTATTCCTATTAATAATAGAGTTTAGGAGGGTTTATGAAAAAAAGAACGATAGCTATGTTGTTACTTAGTGCTTTAGTTTTAAGTGCTTGTGGTAGTAAAAAAGAAGTTAAAGAAAAAGAAAAGATAGATGTGAGTCTTTTTGAAGAAAATGATTCAAAAAGGAGTAAGTATAAGGGATATACTGTTGAGGAAGTATATATTAATGGAGAAAAAGTTAAAATAGATGTCCAATCTCATGGCGACCATTATCATATTATTTATAATGGAAAGAAATATAGCTTAGATAAAGAAAAATATGAAGAGCTTTTTAAAAAAGATAATAAAATTGTTCTTGAAAGTGAAAATATGGAAAAGAGTTTAAAAGATATTTCTCCTGATGAAATTATTTCATATTATAAGCATGGCGACCACTGGCACGTGAAAACAAAGCACGGAGAATTTATAACTCATGAGGACCCAAGTAAGATAAAAAATATTTCACAATTAAAAGAAAGTTCTATAAAGACTATAAGTAAAAAAGAATTGAATTCTAAAAAAATAGTTAGTTATTATAAACACGGCGACCACTGGCATGTTAGAACTGCTGACGGAAAAGAGTATGTTACTTATGAAGACCCGTCAAAGAAAACCGTAGTTGAAGAAAAAAAATCATCAAAAGTAGTTAAGAAGATAACAGAAAAAGAAAAAAAGGGAAGAAAGATAGTAGGGATTAGAAAGCATGGCGACCATTGGCATGTGAAACTTGATGATGGAACAGAGTATGTTACTTATGATAACCCAACAAAGAAAGATAAGATTGATGAAAAAAAATCATCAAAAGTAGTTGAGAAGATAACAGAAAAGGAAACAAAGGGAAGAAAGATAGTAGGGATTAGAAAGCATGGTGACCATTGGCATGTAAAACTTGATGACGGAACTGAATATATAACAAAGAAAGATCCGGCAGGTAAGAAAGAACTTCCTAGTGAAAAAGAGATGGGAAAAGAGGGTGACTTTAAGAAAGACTTTGAAATGCATTTTCACGATTTGTTACAAAATTATTTTGTTGGAGATGAAACTAAGATACGGGCTCATAGTAGTAAAAAGTCTGTAAAATCTTATTCTTGGTATATTAAAAGAAAGGGGAAAGCTTTTGAAAAAATAGAAAATGCAAATACTGAAACTTTAAAGATTATTTTAACAGAACAAGATAATGGAGCTATTATAAAGGCTGAGGCTTTAGATAAAGACGGAAAAGTTGTCGATACTTGTCAAGGAACTTTAAAAGTTTTAACTAAAAATGTTGGAGATGTTGTGATTACAGGCCTTAAAGACCATTATCATACTAAGGATAAATTATCTCTTTTGGTAAATTGTGATGAAAATGATGTAAACTATGTATGGTATTTGAAGAAAAGAGCACAAGATTTTGAAAAAGTTTTTGAGTCTAAGGATAAGAGTTTTAATTCAACATTTTCATTGGATTCAACATATAATAGAGCGATTATAAAGGTTGCTGTTTATAAAAACGGCGTCCTTCTAAAGGAATCAAATCCTGTAAAAATTATCGTAAATGACCATAATCATGGGCCTGCTTTTGCAGGAGAGCCGGAAATTGGTAAAAAACTTTTAAAGAAAAAGGGCTTTGACGAAAGATTGATTTATGCTTTGATGTTAGCCGAGGGAGATATAGCTTTTCCGGGAAAAGAAATTTCTGATACAGAATTGGAAAATTATTTAAAGAGCATTAAAAAGATAAATTTATATAAATTTAATGATGCACTTAAAATGTCCGGACTTGAAAAGTTGGAAAATCTTGAAAGCTTAAATATTTCATATACAGGTGCAACTAATTCAGATATAGAAACTTTAAAGAAGTTCAAAAATTTAAAAGATTTAAATATTTCAGGTAATAATATTACAAAATTCGACTTTATTAGTGAATATAAAAATTTAGAGGGCTTATCCATTATGGAGCTTGGTAATGTTGATTTGTCTTTTGTTAAAAATCTAAAAGATTTGAAAAAATTAAATATTTCAAGAAATGATATTCAAAGTTTTTCATTCATTTCTAATTTATCTAAACTGGATACTTTAATTATGGATTATGTGAATTGTGATAATTTAGATTTCTTGAAAAATACAACAAAGTTGAAAAATTTAAGTCTTGACGGTAACAGAATTAAAGATTTGACTCCAATAAAAAATAATAAATTTGAAACTCTTTATGTTTCTGAAACAGGAATAAAAGATTTTTCAACCCTTGGAAATCAAGAAAATCTTATTGCAATTTTTGCAAATGGAAATAATATTGATAGTTTGAAAGTTTTTTCTAATTTTAAAAATGTTGAATTTATAGAGGCTGAAAAAAATAATATAAGTTCTTTAGAAGATGTTAAATTGTTCCCACTTCTTGAAACTTTGAAATTAGGGAAAAATCCAATTAAGAGTTTGAAAATTTCTAAGGATAATAACTCTATAAAAACTCTTAATTTGAATGAAACATTACTTGAAAATTTGGAATATAAAATTAAATTTAAATCACTTACAAGTTTGGAATATTCCAACACACCCGCGCTTAAATCTGAGCTTGGAAAAGTTGAAAATATTCAAAAAAATACAGCCGGAATAATTTTTTATGACGGAAAATATTATGCAATAAGTCATGGCGACCATTCTCATACTTATGCAGGAACTCAAAGTGTTAATCCGACAAAGGTTAAGTTTAAGTTTGATAATTCAGAAATAATCGGCTTTGATGAAACAGGATACTTTATTAATCATAAAGTTGCTACTTTGTCAGACGGTTCAGAATATTTCAATATTTATCATATTGACGGGTTCCCAAAAGGAGCGTTTGAACTTCCTAATTCTATGAGTGAAAAATTAAAAGTTTCAGAAGAAATTGTATCAAAATTAGTTAAGCATAGAATTTCAGAAGTGGAAAATTTAATCAAGTCTAAAGAAAATAAAACTGAATTATTTAAGAAATTTGAAGAAATCAAAAAAATGGAAAATACAAATGAAAAATTCAAAAAAATAAATGAGTTTGAAAAGAAAGTTTCCGTTGAAAAAGAAATTAAAAAAGATAATAAAAATGCTGAGTTTGAAAAATACAAAAAGTTATATGAAGAGAATAAAGAAAAAGTTTCTGTTTTAGACCAAGCGTATATTGAAAGTTTGATTAATGCAATAGAAACTGCATTGACAAAAAATAATGAATCTTTTGCTAAAGAAAAGCTAAAAGCCTTAAAGACAGAGTTATCAAAATATATTCAAATTCCTGAAGAAAAGGTTGAAAACCAAAAAGAAGATTCAAGAAAAGCAGACTTTGAAAAATATAAAAAATTATATGAAGAAAACAAAGATAAAGTTCCAATGCTTAGTCAAGCCTATATTGAGGGATTAATTCCGTCATTAGAAACTGCTTTTTCAAACGGAAATAAAGATTTTATAGACAAGAATTTACCACTTTTGAAAAAAGAATTGTCAATGTTTATAAAAATTAATTAAAACGAAAGCCACGATTGTGGCTTTTTTGCTTTTAAAAATTTTACTTTTCTCTTTAATTATGCTATAATTAATGCTTGAGTTATTACTCAAAAATATGTCGTGATATTTAATGTGTAGTTTGTTTTTGTCTTTTTTCTTTCGTAACTATCGTTAAGATTCACGGTAAATATGAAAGGAAATAATATGATAGAAAATTTTAATGAATTTAATTTGTCGGATAGTCTTTTAAAAGCCATTGTTGAAATGGGTTTTGAAGAACCATCTCCAATTCAAAAACAAGCAATTCCAATGATGTTAAATAATGAGGACATTATTGGACAAGCACAAACAGGAACAGGAAAGACCGCGTCTTTCGGTATTCCTATAGTAGAAAAAGTAGATAGACATAATAAGACAACTCAAGCAATGGTACTTTGTCCGACTAGAGAGCTTTCAATTCAAGTTGCAGAAGAAATTTCAAAACTTGCAAAGTATAAGGGAGTTACCGTTGTTCCGATTTATGGGGGACAACCGATAGAAAGACAAATCCGTTCTTTAAAAATGGGTGTTCAAGTTGTAGTTGGAACTCCGGGTCGTGTTATAGACCATATTAAGAGAAAAACTTTAAAAACAGAAGATATTAGAACATTTGTTTTGGACGAGGCAGACGAAATGTTTGATATGGGCTTTAGAGAAGATATTGAAAAGATTATAGGATTTTTACCTTATGAAAGACAAACAACTTTCTTCTCAGCTACAATGGACCAAGAAATTATGGACTTTGCTGCAAGATACCAAAGTGAGCCAAGACTTATAAAGGTTGTTCCTAAGGAATTGACCGTTCCAAAGGTTACTCAATACTATTTTGCGCTTAAACACAATATGAAGTTAGAAATACTATCTCGTATTTTAGATGTTCAAAATCCGAAACTTACAGTTGTTTTCTGTAATACTAAAAAAATGGTTGACGATTTAACAGCAGGCCTTCAATCTCGTGGATATTTTGCAGACGGACTTCACGGTGATTTAAAGCAAATTCAAAGAGATGGAGTAATGAATAAGTTTAGAAATTCAACTATCGATATTTTAGTTGCAACTGATGTTGCTGCTCGTGGTATTGACGTTGATGATGTAGATTTGGTTATAAATTATGATATGCCACAAGATGTGGAATATTATGTTCATAGAATAGGTAGAACTGCAAGAGCAGGTAGAGAGGGAACTGCGATAAGTTTTGTTTCTCCAAGAGAAATGAACACTCTATCACAAATTCAAAAATATACAAAAACTAAGATTGAAAAAAGAGATATGCCAACTCTTAAAGACTTGATTAAAAGACATGAAGAAAGATTTATGGAAGACATCAAGGAAGAAATCAATAAAAATGAACATTCAAAAGAATTGAACCTTATCAATATTTTGATGAGCGAAGATTTTTCTCCGATCGACATTGCAGCTTGTCTTTTGAAACATTATAACGAAAATAATAAACTTAATAATCACGAAGAACTTATCGATGTTGACATTAAGAAGAACAAGAAAAAAGGAAATGATAAGACTTCAATTTCCAATAAAACTTTTGGAAAGTCAAATGTTACAGATAAAAATTCAGGCAGAATTTATATCAACATAGGCTCAAGAAAGGGAGTTTCACAAAGACATATAGTATCTGCTCTTTGTAATGACGCAGGATTAAGTGCAAGAGATATTGGAGATATTGAAATTTTTGAAAAGTTCAGCTTTGTAAATATTCATAAAAATGCTCTTAAAGATGCAGTAAATAACTTGAATAATGCGCATATAAAAGGCTTTAAGGTCTTAGTTGAACTTGCGAATAAAAAAGAAAATCATTCAAAATTTTCTCCGAAACCAAAAGATAAAAAGGATAAAAAAGATAGAAAAGGCGATAAGTCGAAACGTGATAAACAAAAAAGAAGATAGATATGGAATTTTGTAAATATAAAAAAGATTTGAATTTTTCATACACAATGGGAGCTTTTCCGACCATTGAGCTTTTGCAGTCAGAAAAGTATAAAACTATTGCAGTTTTAGTACATTCAAAATATGATGATAAAGAGAAATTGGAAAAGTTTTGTGCTGAAAATAGAGTTAATTTAATTTATAATGATAAAATTGTAAACAAACTTCAAAAAAAAGAAAATACACTTGTGATAGGTGTTTTTGAAAAAAACTTTGCAAAAATAAAAAAAGACAATCATATATTGTTATGTGAGCCGAGAGATAAGGGAAATTTGGGAACTATTTTACGAACAGCTTTAGGATTTGGCTTTAAAAATATTGCCATAATTGACGGTTGTGATGTATTTGACCCAAAGACAGTTAGGGCATCAATGGGTGCGATTTTTAAGATGAATATAGAAATTTTTGAAAATTTTGAAGATTACAAGAAAAATTTTGAAGAAAATAATATTTATTCATTCATATTAAATGAAAAATCAACTTCTCTTAAAAATGTAGAAATTAAAAAGCCATTTACATTAATGTTTGGAAATGAATCACACGGACTTGAAAACTTTGACTTAAAAGGAACAAATCCGGTATTCATAGAGCAAACAAAAGACGTAGATAGCTTTAACCTACCAATCGCAAGTGCAATAGCAATGTATAAATTTACAGAAAGATAAAAAAACGAAAAGCAGGAGTAATCCTGCTTTTTAAATTAAGTTTGACAAGTCGTTCATATTAAATTCGTTTAATAAATCTTTTAATCCTATTTTGATTTCATCTCTTTCGAAATTATATTCATTTAGGAATTTTGAATCTTTTGTATTTAGGTAAGAATAGAAAAGCAGTCCGATAAGTAGGCTGTCGCTGTTTTTGTATTCTAACATTTTATACAGATTATCTTCTGCCTTATCGATATGACCTAAATCTATTTCTTCTTTTAAAATTTTTAAAAATTCTTTACTTTCATCGAATTTTAATAATTTTTCAGGAGAGGAATTTTTATCTATTTTAAATACAAATTCCAAAATCATACTTATCCATTCTTCAATTTTTCTCATTATATAGTCATTCTTTAACATATTATCTCCTAGTCTATTACTTCAAGATATGCAACGTTAAAATACATTGTAGAACAGATTAGTCCAAGATTTAAAATTACCCATAGAGCTGTTTGTTTTGTGTATCTTGTAAAATATGCTCCAACTGCTCCTAATATTTGTGGTAGAAAATAACCACAAATGAATACATATACAGGTAAAGAAATTCTAAGGTCTGTTTTAAATGATTTAACATATTAATGAAATTAATTCCATTAATGCACCTATTGTAAATAATATTTTTGTTATATTTTCTTTGTTTGTATAGTTTTCCCCCTTTTTGCCTAGAAAATCTAAAAAAGTTTTTTAAATTCCTCTTGAGCTAGGATAAGTTCATGTGTCATAGGTGGATCGAATGAAGTATGTCCTGATATTGGGAAAATTAATTTTGAATTATTTAATTTTTCATTTAATAAATGTGCTCCAACCGGTCTGCAATCAACATCATATCTTCCATGAATTATTATTGTAGGAATATCTTTTATTTTTTCTACATTATTTAAAATGTAATTTTCTTCAAAAAAACAGTTGTTTACAAAGTAATGACATTCCATAATCGCCATTGAAATATCTTCGTCAGTTACTTCTTCTGAAATCACTCTCGGTTCAAGTGCGACAACTGAATTTTCAAAAGCACTAAAAGATTTTCCGTATCTCTTCTTTGTTTCATAATCGTCAGATGTTAAATATTTGTAATAGCTTTGAACATAATCTTTGCTTTCTTCCTCTGTAAAAGGTGCTTTAAAAATATCAAAAGCCTCCGGAAAGAACATTCCCGCTCCACCTTGATATAACCATTTAATATCTTCATCTCTTCCTAAAAATATTCCACGAAGGATAAGTCCGACAACTCTTTTTGGATAATTTTCTGCGTAGTATAAAGATAAAGTTGTTCCCCAAGAACCACCATAAACAAGCCATTTATCAATGCCTAAATGTTCTCTTATCTTCTCCATATCTTTTGCAAGATTTTCTGTGTTGTTGTCTTTTAATTCTAAAAATGGCCTACTTTTACCACAACCTCTTTGGTCGATTGTTACTATTCTATAAAATGTAGGATCTAAAAATCTTTTTGAATTTGCTCCACAACCACAACCCGGTCCTCCATGAACGAAAACAACAGGAGCACCATTTGGGTTTCCGGCTTGTTCAAAATAAATTTCATGTGTATCATCAACTTTTAAATATCCCTTATCAAATGATTCGAAATCAGGAAAAAGCGTTTTAAATTCCATATTAACCTCCAAAATAAATTTAATTATCAAGACTATATTATAAGAAAAATATTTTTTTGTCAAGTTGGGATATTCTCTTTTTTGTACTCTTGGTCTCACATCAATTGTATCATAACAATATATCAAAAACAAATAAAAAAGTATTGATTTTAATTAGCTTTGTGGTATAATATAAGTAAGATAATAATTGTAGTAAAGCAATTAAAAAGAAATTTACATTGAGAAGATTTGTTCGTATAGTAGCGAACAAGGTAATCAAAAAAAATACTAGTTGAGAAGAGGGCTTTATTAAGCCCTTTTTTGTTAGAGGTAATAATATATGAAATTTAGATTTTTAACAGATGAATTTTTTAAAGTGTATAGTAATTGTCCAGAAATGGAAAGAAAAAATAATAGACCTTATGCACATTTATGTATTGTCGAAATGGATAATCTAAAATTTGCTATTCCTATAAGACATCACATAACGCATAATTATGCTATATTCACAGATAAAGAGAAAACAAAAGGACTAGACTTGTCAAAGACTGTAATAATAGTAGATGATAAATATATAGACTGTTCAAAAATAGCTTATATATCAGCAGAGGAATACAATTTATTAGTAAATAAAAAATATTATATCAAAGAGAAATTAAAAAGTTATATTAAAACATATAAGAAAGCATTAAAACATAAAGATATACCAAGAAATAAATCATTATGTGAGAAATCTACATTACAATATTTTCATAAAGAATTAGGAATATAAATATTAAATTATTGCAAAATAAAAGTGGTAAAATTTGGTAAATGTTGGAGAGTATCAGAAGAGGGCTTCAAAGAATTTTGTAAAAATGGAATAGATGAAGAATAAAAAAAGCACTGTAACGGTGCTTTTTCTACATATAAAATCTTTTTTCTGCTGTGGTATTTGACTACGGATATAATTAAATGTTATTAATTCACAAAATAATTAAAATTAAAAAAATGTAATTTTTAACGTTTATAATTTAAGAACCTGCAAATAATATAATAAAAATATTATATTTTTAACCTCCAAAATAAATTTAATTATCAAGACCATATTATAAGAAAAATATTTTTTTGTCAAGTTGTTTTTTATGGTCAAAATGTGATAAAATCATTAAATGAGATATTAGGAGGTTTTATGATAGGAATAGTAGCAGCTTGTCTTACGACATTTGCATTTGCACCACAAGTTATAAAGATAATGAAGGATAAAAATACAAAATCTCTTTCATTACTTATGTGTTTTATGCAAACTTTGGGAATTTTTTTGTGGTTGGTTCATGGAATTTTTATAAAAGACTTTGCGCTAATTTTTGCAAATAGTATTTCATTTGTTATGGTCGCAATAATACTTTTATATAAAATAAAATATAAGTAGCTTTATATTTAAAAATATGATATAATAAATATAAATTTACGATTCTTGTGTAAAAGAATATTTAT
>NZ_KQ960152.1:115009-128926 GCF_001553085.1 Parvimonas sp. KA00067
AAATTTATCAAAATGGAAATATGATATAATAACTGTATATAATAAAAAAAGACTTGACAAATTAAAAGAAGGCGATTATAATGCTCAAGACAAGACAAGACAAGACAAGACAAGACAAGACAAGGTTATAATATGCTTAAATAACCTTGCTTTTGATGTGCATTTTTCTGTGCGTAACGCACCTGAAAATGCACATTTTTTTATATCTAGTTTGTTTCACGATAACACTTTTAAGGGGGTGTTTGCCATAAAATAGGTGGGATTATACGGAAGAAATAAAATAAAAATTATATGGAGGTATAAAATGAATAAAAAATTGAAAAAAAGTATTGCTGTATTTTTAGCTATTATTTTCAGTTTTGGCATAGGGCTGGTAAGTGGGTCGCAAGTTCATGCAGAAGACTTTACAGAAAAAAGTAACGGAATAATGAAGAATGAAAGTTTATCAGAAGAAAATAAAGCTGTGGGAAAAGAGGGGCAAAATAAAAATTTGAAATCTCTACAGTCACCACTATTAAAGGCTGACCCTGTCAGCACAAAAACATTCACAGTAACTAAGTATCCAATTGCCGATAGTAGCAATGAGACATTAGTGGGTGAATATGATACTTTTCATGACGCGATTGGAGCTTGCGAACAAGAAAAATTAGAAAATCAGTATGTAGTAACTATGAACAAGGATTGCGACATTCCTGCGACAGAAGGAGCTTGGGGAAAATCCAGTGTAAATATATTACTAAAATCCAGAGAAGGTCATACATTTACTCTAAAAAGAATAGGCAATCGTGATATTATGACGGTTTATTCAAAATGTACGCTTCGAATAGAGAATGTGATTTTAGATGGAAACGGTGATGGACAGTTATGTATGGTTGCAGGAGGGGATGATGAAAACGGAGCCAACTTGATTTTGGGAAAAGGGGCTGTAATTCAGAATTTTAAGGATAATCCTAACTATCTTGGAACGACATTTTATTTGGCCGAGGGTAATTCAATATTGACCATTGAGGACGGAGCCGTTCTACAAAATAATACTGCTAAAGAAAGTGGTGGTATAATTCAGGCCCGTGCGAACACTACAATTAACATAAAAGGCGGATTATTTAAGAACAATTCTTCAGAAAGTGGAGGTGGAGTTCTTTTTACAAACGGACAGCTCAATATTACAGGTGGAACTTTTGAAGGCAATGTAGGAAAGTATGGTGGTGCTTTGTGGATTGGCTCAAAATCTACCGCAACAGTAGAAAATGCAACTTTTAGAAATAATAAAACGACATCTTCTTATGGTGGTGGTGCTATTTGGGGTTCAAATGAATTCAAAGTAAAAAATTCAACATTCGAAAAGAATCAACAAAATCAACCAGTCGGATGGGGTGGCGCAATTTACAGTGTAAAGAATATGACAATTGAGGGTAGCACGTTCAAAGAGAATGAAGCTAATGTGGGTGGAGCTCTTGCGATACACGATGGAATGAAGATGACTGTTAAAGATTCAAAATTCATCGGAAACAGCGCAACATTTGCCGGAGCAATCTCTATTGGAGCTTCTACGGAAGAAAGCACTATGAGTGGCTGTGCTTTTACTGATAATAAGGCAACAAAAAAAGGAGGAGCAATCTGGTCTAAAAATGCACCAATTTCTATTGAGGACAGTACTTTTGAGAATAATGGTAAGGGTACCCTTTATGGTGGTGGACTTTGTGTAAATGGAGATAAGACATATAATGTAAAAAACAGTATCTTCAAAGGCAATCAAGCAAAACTTGGCGGTGGAATTTTTGTTGCGGGAGGCAAATTGTCCGTTGAAGAAACAACCTTAGAGTCTAATATTGCCGCAAAAACAGGCGGTGCGATATTATCATTAAAGGATGAAGATATAAATAGCGAAATGGTCATTTCTAAAAGTTTAATAAAGAACAATGAAGCTCCAAATGGCGCCGGAGTGACCGTGCAGTCTGGAAAAGTTGAAATTAAAGATACAGAATTTAATGGGAATGATACACAAGGTCCAGAAAATGATCAGGATAAGCGCTTAGGTGGTGCACTCTATGTTGATGTTGATGCAAATGTAAACATTAGTGGTGAGAGCAAATTTATTGGTAACAAAGCAGGCTTAGGTGGTGCAATTTTTGATGCATCAGCTGATTATTCAAATCCTGCAGATACGAGCAAATACCAAAATTTGAAAATAGATGCAACGACGTTATTCAAAGGAAACGAGGCAAAAACAGGGCTTCATCAGCCTCCAACAAATTTTGAAAAGTTTAATAACCTTTTGTTCAGTGACAAATCAGATGTTCCACACGATAAGTATATGAGTAAGAGTTTACTTAATAACTATGATATCAATTACCAAGGTGGATTGCTTATCACATATGATGCAAATGGTGGTAAATTCACAGACGGCAAATCAATCAAGCAGGAATCACACAAGGAAAATGATAAAATTACAATCATAGAAGCGCCTATGCGAGAAGGGTATCAATTCCTTTATTGGAAAGGGTCAAAATACAATCCTGGGGATGCATATACAGTAAAGGATAGTCATGCATTTGTTGCACAGTGGAATAAGATTCCAGAACTTGAAGTAAAGGATAAGACAATCACTAAAGGCGAAGATTTAGATCTTATGAGTTTAGTTGTTAAGGCAACTGATGAAGAAGACGGAGACCTAACAAAAGATGTTAAAATTATAAATAATGGTGGTTTTGATAAGGATAAGGTTGGCGAATACACAGTTACCTTTGAAGTAAAAGATTCCAAGGGCGCTACTGCGAAAACGACAGCGAAAGTTACAGTAAAAGAAAAGGTAGTAAACCCAGATCCAACACCAGATCCAACACAAAATACTGTTACATTTATGAATGGTGATAAGGAATACGCTAAGGTAAAAGTAGAAAATGGTAAGTCTATTTCAGGGGACGCATTAGATACAGAATCTATGCCTAAAAATCCAGAAAAAGAAGGCTACGTATTCAAAGAGTGGAATACACAGTCTGATGGAAAAGGCACAGCGTTTACAGGTGATACAATTGTAAATAAAGATATGAAAGTCTATGCTATTTATGATAAAAAGGTAGTAAAACCAGATCCAAAGGATCCAGTAAAACCAGATCCAAAGGATCCAGTAAAACCAGATCCAAAGAAACCAGCAAAGCCAGATCCAAAAAAACCTGTAGTAAAGGTAAAAGTACCACAAACAGGAGATAATTCAAATGTAGGAATATTTACAGGATTATTAGGATTATCAGGTGGAGCATTAGCTGTTCTTATAGCTTTGAGAAAACGCAAAATGAGAGAAGAAAACTAGATGAAAAAATAAACTTAGAAAAAATTGTAGAACAATTATAGTTTCAATAAACACAAGAAAACGACCACACAGGAGCATTTCTGCTCTTGTATGGTCGTTATTTTTTTTACCGCTTAAAGGCTATCGGTTAAACTCGATTTCCATAAATCCCTAACTGAACGCCCCTTTAACGAGTGTCTTTTTAATTACATAGAAAGGAGGAGCTGAATGGCAAAAGGCAAGTATCAACAATGGCTTGCTTTTAATTGAGGGTTGGCTAGAGACGGTTTAACGATGAGCAGATAGCTCGTAATATTATAATTAATAAAAGACTTGAAAATTTGCATAAATTCAGTTATACTAAGTCTGTAAGTGGTAGCTCTGTTTGGGCTAATAAGAATGTTGTTAATGATAAAATATTAAAATATATTGTCAATAAACAATGGTCTAATGAGTTTAAAACTAAAGCTATGAGAGTATATGAAGAATTTAAACAAAACGGCTATACAATGGACAGTCATTTCTTAACTAATTACTTAAAAAGAAGTAAAAAGGATAAGTTTAAAGATATTGAATTTAACGATGTAATAAAGTTAATGATATTTTGAGATATACAATAGTTCATAATGAAAATGGGTTTACACAAAGCTTTTTTAAAAGCAAAAAGTTACTGGAAGAAAAAGGATTTGAATTTATAAGAGTTAAAAATACCTTTAAAGAAAATCAAGTTTATAAGGGTATAAATACGCTTGTAAGGGATAAAAAAGGAAATGTATTTGAACTGCAATATCATACTCCGAAATCTATTGAAATAAAAGAGGGAGCATTACACAAGCTTTATGAAAAACAAAGATTGTTAAACCCTGTAAAAGATAAAGAACTTTATAAAAAATTGACAGATGAAATGGTATCATTGAGTGATATGATAGACATTCCAAAAGGAATAGAAAGGATAAAATAATGGCTGATTTTACAAAAGATATACAATATTTTTATTGTCCTGATTATAAAAAATATGTAAAATTTGAAAAAGGTTTATTTTACTGTATAGAAAATAACAAAGAAATTCAAAATAGTTTTTATGATAAAATTCTTATAGGTTCTATTTACACAAAAGATATAACAAAGGAAAAATATTATGCTCAAATTAATTAAGGCTTTAGTTATATCGATGAAAGCACATAAAGGTCAAAAAGATAAAGCGGGGAAGAAGTATATTTTTCATCCGATAAAAGTTGCAATGTTAAGTAAGGGATATAAAACTAAAATAGTTGCTTTACTTCACGATGTTATTGAAGATAGCGAAGTTACAATAGAAGACTTATCAAAACACTTTGATGAAGATATTGTTTTAGCTATTGATTGTATAACAAAAAAAGGTCAAGACTATCAAGAGTATTTGAATATTGTAAAAAATAATGAACTTGCAAGAAAAGTTAAAATTGCAGACTTAACTCATAATAGTAACTTGAATAGATTAGAAAAAATTACAGAAATAGATAGAATGAGAAAAGAAAAATATTTAAAAGCGATAGAATTTTTGAGGAATTGACTATGATAGAAAAATTATTTAATGAAATAGAATTAGCTTTACAAAATAAAATATCTATGCCTATACACGTCTTTGCTTTATATGTTCAAGATTATTTATGTGATAATTATGATGAGATGTATAAAGAAAATGCAGAAGTTACAGAATTTTTGAATGAAGATTTACCAGAGATAACAGATATAGCAGAGTATATGAATGATGAACTTAATAATAAATTTTTGAAAGAATTAAAAATTGAATATGATAAAGCTAAAGAACTTTATTATAAATAAGGTATTATGTAGATAGCATAGTGCCTTTTTTAATGCCCCAGATATGGCTTTAAACTGTCTTTTTTTATTGGAATGATAGACCGAAACTATCAACTATTAGGACATAGCAACGTCTGAAAAAGCTAAATAATAGAATAGGCTTAACGGAAGAACAGCTTGCAGAAGTATTTAAGTTAAAAGGAAAAGAGATAGGGGAGTTAAATAATAAAATATCAGTTTTAGAAGCTGAAAAGAACTCACTAACTGAACAAATTAATACAGCAAATATTGAAATTAAGCTATTTACTAACTTTGCAAACTTAACTCAAATATGGTAAAATAAATACAGTTTTATGGTTATTGTGTAAAAGAATATTTATTTCAACATATTTACCATTTAAAGATTATCTAAAATGGAAATAACGCTATATTATTGAAATATTTACGCAAGGGGAAGCATAATGAAATTTTAAGATGAAATTAAAAAAATTAGGCAACGATGCTTTTTGACACAGCAAGATTTTGCTAAAGAAATAAAGGTGGCATTTTCTACTGTGAATAGATGGGAAGGTGGCAAAGCAAAGCCTAACCTAAATGCTATGAAAAATATAAAAGAGTTCTACCTAAAACATAATGTCTGTTATTCAGATGTTGAAGAGGTATGGATTGATTTTGAAGTGGAGAGAAAATAATGTCTATTGATAATAAAAAAGAAAAAAATATTCAAGAACAAAATAATTTACAAATTAGATCATCAACAGCTGAATATTTAACTTATATTGCTTAAAACGGTGAAAATCAAAATACTTTTGAGGTTCGTTATGAAGATGAGAACATATGGCTTACACAAAAGATGATGGCTGAGTTATATGATGTTGCACTTTCGACAATAAATGAGCATTTAAAACATATTTATGAGGATTTGGAACTTGCTGAACAAGCAACTATTCGGAAATACCGAATAGTTCAAAATAAATAGTTGGTGTGTTGCTTAGAGCGGTTATTACAAAAATAAATGTTGTAAACAGTACATCAGCATAAAGGGAAGGATAGAATAAAGATGCAGAAAGATTGTGGTTTTCAAAGTAAAAATAAAAGATTCAGGTATAGAGCTGCAGCAATTATTGTTGAAAATGAGTGTGTTCTATTTGCTGGAAATGAAATAAATGACTATTACTATTCGATTGGCGGAGGAGTTCATATTGGTGAAACGGCCGAAGAAGCCGTGCAAAGAGAAGTGTTTGAAGAAACGGGAATTCATTATGAAATTGAACATCTTGCAATTATCCATGAAAATTTCTTTGTTGAGTCTACAGGAAAATATAAAGGATTAGATTCTCATGAAATAGCTTTTTATTTTTTAATGAAATCAAGAGGGACACAAAAATTAATGAGTAATAGTTTTACTCAAGGAGTTAAAGAAAATATGCATTGGATACCTATTGAAGACCTTGATAAGGTTGTGGCATATCCTGTATTTATGAAGTCATATTTACAATCTAAACATAAAGAAATTTTACACATTGTGACAGATGAAAGATTATAATTATCTAAATTGCAATTTGCGGAAGTGTTAGCATGAGAATAGAAATAAACAAATTATCTTCAAAATATAAAGTAAAAGAAGTGGAGGGAAAAAGATAATGGCTACCGATAATAAAAAAGAACAGGAACGTGATGAACTTCACAGAGCGATATGGGCAATTGCAGATGAACTTCGTGGTGCTGTAGATGGATGGGATTTCAAAAACTATATACTTGGTACTATGTTCTATAGATATATTTCTGAAAATATTACGAGCTACATCAATGAAGGAGAAATTGAAGCGGGGAACGTTGATTTTGATTTTGCAAAGATTCCTGATGAGATGGCAGGTGAGGCAAGAGAAGGTCTTGTACAAGAAAAAGGCTTTTTCATTCTTCCATCTGAACTCTTTTGTAATGTAAGGGCAAAAGCCAAGGATAATGAAAATCTGAATGAAACACTTGAGAATGTGTTCCGTCATATTGAAGAGTCAGCAAAAGGCAGTGAATCTGAATCCGACTTTGCAGGTCTTTTTGATGATTTTGATGTAAACAGTAATAAGCTTGGCTCCACTGTTGCAAAGAGAAATGAAAAACTTTGTAAACTTCTTGACGGTGTTGCGGATATGAATCTTGGAGATGTTAAGGATCACGATATTGATGCGTTTGGAGATGCCTATGAATACCTTATGACAATGTATGCATCAAATGCAGGTAAATCGGGTGGAGAGTTCTTTACTCCTGCTGATGTATCAGAGCTTCTTACAAGACTTGGTACGGTTGGAAAAACTGAAATCAACAAGGTGTATGATCCAGCCTGCGGAAGTGGTTCGCTACTTTTAAAGGCGGAAAAAGTGCTTGGTAGAGATAAGATTCGTAATGGTTTTTATGGACAGGAAATTAATATTACAACCTACAACCTTTGTCGTATAAATATGTTTTTACACGATATTGGTTTTGATAAATTCAATATTGCTTGTGAAGATACACTTATAGCTCCGGCACATTGGGATGATGAACCTTTTGAACTGATTGTTTCAAATCCACCTTACTCAATCAAATGGGTAGGTGATGAAAATCCATTACTCATAAATGATCCTCGTTTTGCTCCTGCAGGGGTTCTTGCTCCAAAGAGTAAAGCAGACTTAGCTTTCATTATGCACAGTCTTTCTTGGCTTGCAAGCAACGGAACAGCTGCAATTGTATGCTTTCCGGGTATTATGTACCGTGGCGGAGCTGAAAAGAAAATACGAAAATATCTTATTGATAACAACTATGTTGACTGTATTATCCAGCTACCTCCTAATCTTTTCTTCGGTACATCAATCGCAACCTGCGTTATGGTGCTTAAGAAAGGTAAAGAGGACAATAAGACTTTATTCATTGATGCAACAAGCGAGTGCATCAAGGTTACGAACAATAATAAACTCACTGCCGACAATATGGATAAGATTGTGAACTGCTTTGCAAATCGCAGTGAAATCGAACATTTCTCACATCTTGCAACGTATGAAGAAATTGAAGAAAATGACTACAACCTTTCTGTATCTACTTATGTTGAAGCAGAGGACACAAGAGAAAAGATTGATATTGTAAAGCTGAATGCAGAAATCAAAGAAATTGTCGCTCGTGAGCAGGTTCTTCGTGATGAGATTGATAAGATCATCGCAGAAATCGGGGTGCAGTGATGGAAAATGATTTTAATTTTTTAGTATATCAAACCGCTGAAGAAAATGTTTCAGTCAATGCGCTTGTGAAAGACGAAACAATTTGGCTTACGCAAAAAGCAATGGCTGAATTGTTTGATGTCGATAAATCTTCCATAAGCAGGCACTTGAAAAATATTTTCAATGAGGGTGAGCTTGACGAAAAAGTGGTTGTTGCAAAAATTGCAACAACCACTCAACACGGAGCTATCGAGGGAAAAACGCAAAGCAAAGAAACACAATTTTATAACCTTGATGCAATCATATCTGTTGGTTACAGAGTAAATTCCAAACGGGCAACAAGTTTCAGAATCTGGGCTACCGGCATTTTGAAAGAATATATGATAAAAGGCTTTGCTATGGATGATGAACGCTTGAAGCAGGGCAAAACAGCCTTTGGAAAAGACTATTTCCGTGAACTTTTGGAAAGAGTTCGTTCAATCCGTGCGAGCGAAAGACGAATCTGGCAGCAAATCACAGACATCTTTGCGGAATGTAGCATTGACTATGATAAAAATGCACAGATTACCCATGATTTTTATGCTATGGTGCAAAACAAGTTCCATTTTGCAATTACCGGGCATACTGCGGCAGAAATTGTCTATACTTATGCTGACAGAACCAAAGAAAATATGGGGCTTACTACTTGGAAAAATGCTCCGGACGGACGCATTTTGAAATCAGATGTGGTCATTGCAAAAAACTATCTGAAAGAAAAACAAATTCGTCAACTGGAGCGTGCCGTAACAGGCTATTTCGACTATATTGAAGATTTGATTGAGCGAGAAAATACCTTTACTATGGAGGAGTTTGTCGCCAGCGTGAACGAATTTCTGGCGTTTCGCCGATATGATATTCTGCGGGATAAGGGGAAAATCTCTGGTAGAATGGCAAAAGATAAAGCGTCGGCTGAATATGAAGAATTTAACAAAGCACAGAGAATCACCTCTGATTTTGATAAGGCGGTCAATCGAATGTTGAAAGCAGGTGAGCAAAATGAGTAGATTAGAAGAATTGATTCAGGAATTATGTCCTGAAGGTGTTGAGTATAGAAGAGTTGATGAAATCTGCGACATTTCTAGGGGAAAAGTAATGTCCAAAGATTTTATACAAGCAAACGAAGGTGAATACCCTGTTTATTCTTCGCAAACAGAAAATGACGGAGAATTGGGTCGTATTTCTTCTTATGCCTATGATGGAGAATATCTTACTTGGACTACTGATGGTGCTAATGCTGGATCGGTGTTTTATCGAAAAGGAAAATTTAGCATAACCAATGTTTGTGGACTACTTAAGGTTAATAGAGAAGATGTATTAACAAGATATATTTTTCACACATTACAAGTTGAGGCTCCTAAATATGTAAATAAAGGAATGGGAAACCCAAAACTGATGAGTAACGTAATGTCGGGAATTAAACTCCCCGTACCTCCGTTGGAGGTACAACGTGAAATAGTCCATATATTGGACTCTTTCACGTTACTTACAGCGGAGCTTACAGCGGAGCTTACAGCAAGAAAAAAACAGTATGAATATTATAGAGATAAGCTTCTCAATAACAATCAAAATGTCAATGCTAGAGTTGGAAAATTGATTGATATGCTTTCGCAGCCAATCACAGATGGACCACACACAACACCTGTTTTAGTTGATGATGGAATTCCATTTTTGTCTGCAGAGGCAGTGTCAGATGGAAAGATATATTTTGACAAAAAACGAGGTAATATCACAAAGGAATTTGATGAAGAATGTTGCAAAAAATATAAACCACAAAGAAATGATGTATTTATGGTTAAATCAGGATCAACAACTGGTAAAGTCGGATATGTGGATACTGATGAAAGGTTTAATATTTGGTCTCCTATTGCTGCACTGCGAGTAAATGACAACAATTCTTCACGATATTTGTTTCACTTATTACAATCCACTAGTGTACAAAATATGGTTAAATCGAAGGCAAGCCATGGATCACAGCCCAATCTTGGTATGAGAGTTTTGGAGCAATTTGAAGTTTCTATACCACCTTTAGATGTACAAATTAAAATAGCAGAAGTATTAGACAATTTTGACGCAATCTGCTCTGACTTAAACAGCGGTCTTCCTGCTGAGATTGAGGCAAGACAAAAACAATATGAATATTATCGTGATAAGCTACTAACTTTTAAACAGTTATAATTTCTTAAGGAGGTGTCTGTATGCCATATTTTAATATCGTGGCATCTACAAGTGAAAATACAGTTGTTACTGAATACGAGCCTGTGAAGGCACGTTCTAACAGCTATCAGTCAGAAGGCGAACTTGAAAAAGAGTTTATTCGTATGCTTACACAGCAGGGATATGAATATCTTAAGATACACACAGAAAAAGATTTGATTTTCAACCTTCGCAGTCAGCTTGAAAGGCTTAATGCTTACAAGTTTTCTGAAACTGAATGGGATAGGTTTTTTAACAATTCTATTGCCAATCAGAATGAGGGAATTGTGGAAAAGACGAGAAAAATTCAAGAGGATAATGTTCAGGTTCTAAAGAGAGATGATGGTAGCACCAAAAACATCACACTTATTGATAAGAAAAATATTCACAACAACTTTTTACAGGTTATCAATCAGTACGTTATCGGAAAGGCTGACGGAGCAAAGTATGACAACAGATATGATGTTACAATTCTCGTAAATGGTTTCCCTCTTGTTCATATTGAATTAAAACGCAGAGGGGTTGCTATTCGTGAGGCTTTCAATCAGATTAACCGTTATCAGCGTGATTCTTTTTGGGCAGGAAGCGGTCTTTTTGAATATACGCAGATTTTTGTTATCTCAAACGGAACGAACACAAAGTACTATTCTAACAGTACTCGTTTCAATGCTATCAAGGATGTAAATTCTGTATCTACCGCAAAGAAAGGCAAAACGAGCAACAGTTTTGAATTTACTTGCTTTTGGGCAGATGCAAACAATCGTGTTATTTCTGATTTGATCGACTTTACAAGAACATTCTTTGCAAAACATACGATTCTTAATATAATCACCAAGTATTGTATTTTCACTTCTGAAAATATGCTTATGGTAATGAGACCATATCAGATTACGGCAACGGAGCATATTCTGAATCGTATTGAAATTGCTAATAACTATAAAAAATATGGTGATGTTGCAGGTGGCGGTTATATCTGGCATACAACAGGGTCGGGTAAGACACTTACATCATTTAAAACTGCAAGACAGGCTTCACTTCTTCCTTACATTGATAAGGTTCTCTTTGTAGTTGACCGTAAGGATTTGGACTACCAGACTATGAAAGAATATGATCGTTTTGAAAAGGGTGCAGCTAACAGTAATACCTCAACTGCCATTCTTAAAAAGCAGTTGGAAGACACTAATGCTCACATTATAATCACGACTATTCAAAAACTTGCAACATTTATAAAGAAAAATAAAGACCATGAAGTATATAACAAGCATGTAGTAATCATTTTTGATGAATGTCATAGAAGTCAGTTCGGCGATATGCACGCTTCCATTGTAAAGAGTTTTAAGAAATATCATTTATTCGGTTTCACGGGAACACCAATCTTTCCTACAAATACAGGAGGCGTCCGCAAGCCACAGTTCTTTACTACGGAGCAGACTTTTGGCGACCAGCTTCATACATATACTATTGTTGATGCTATTAACGATAAGAATGTACTTCCATTCAGAGTTGATTATGTTAAGACAATGGATATGGATAAAGATATTGATGATGAACAGGTGTGGGATATTGCTCGTGAAAAGGCTATGATGGCTCCTGAACGTATCAAGCTTGTTACGGAATATATTCTTAATAACTTTGATAGAAAAACATATCGTGGAGATAAAACATATATTTACAACACCCTTACCAATATTTCAGAAGTTGCATCCGTCAAGAATGGTGCTGTAGAAGAAATTAAAGAGAAACAACGTGTAAGTGGATTTAACTCAATCTTTGCAGTTAGCTCTGTTCCAATGGCAAAGTTATATTATCAGGAATTTAAAAAGCAGATGGAGGCTGACCCTACAAAGAAACTTCGTATCGCAACTATTTATAGCTATGGTGCAAATGAGGCGGAATATGATGAAGGTACAAGTGGTGTTCTTGATGAGGAAAATTCAGAAGATACATCAGCACTTGACCAGTCATCAAGAGATTTTCTTGAAATGGCAATCAAAGATTATAACGAGATGTTCCATACAAACTATTCGACAGACTCTGATAAGTTCCAAAATTATTATAAAGATGTTTCTCTTCGTATGAAGAACAAGGAACTTGATTTACTTATTGTTGTAAATATGTTCTTAACAGGCTTTGATGCTACTACATTAAATACACTGTGGGTAGATAAGAATCTCAAGATGCATGGACTTATTCAGGCATTTTCAAGAACAAACCGAATTCTTAATTCCATTAAGACTTTCGGTAATATTGTATGCTTTAGAAACCTTCAAAAGCGAGTAGATGCTGCTATTTCTCTTTTCGGTGATAAGAATGCTGGTGGTATCGTTCTGATGAAGGGTTTTAAAGATTACTACTATGGTTATGAAGGCGTTGATGGAAAGCAGTATCCGGGATATATGGATATGATGGATAACTTAACTGTCAAATTCCCACTTTCAGAGCCAAAGATTATCGGGGAACAGAATCAGAAGGACTTTATCTCGTTATTTGGTGCAATTCTACGCATGAGAAATCTATTGTCCGCATTTGATGAATTTGAAGGTAAAGAGATGGTTTCTGAACGTGATTTACAGGATTACCTTGGCAGGTATTAAGATTTGCGTGATGAATGGAATGAAAGACGAAAACATGGTGAAAGCACAGATATTATAGATGATATTGTCTTTGAAATTGAACTTATCAAGCAGATAGAAATCAATATCGACTATATCCTTATGCTCGTTAAGAAGTATCATGACAACCATTGTGAAGATAAAGAAGTACTTGTTACAATCAAAAAGGCTATTGATGCAAGTCCCGAGCTTCGTAGCAAGAAAGCACTTATTGAAACCTTCATTGCCGGAATCAATGATGTTGAAGATGTTATGGCTGAATGGTACAATTATGTAGCTGAAAAACGAGAAGAAGAACTTGCTTTGATTATAAGAGATGAAAAACTTAAAGAGGCTGAAACAAGGAAGTTCATTGAGAATGCTTTTCGTGATAGTGAAATCAAAACAACAGGTACGGATATAGATAGACTTATGCCTCCTATATCTCGTTTCGGTGGTGGCGACAGAACTACTAAGAAGCAGACGATCATTGAAAAGTTTAAATCATTCTTTGAGAAGTTCTTTGGTGTTTGTGGTTCATTTACCACTAATGAACCAAATACTGCAAATTATGCTGATGTTGTTTCAAATAAGTCATTGCTGATGGCAGCTGAAGATACTGTAAATTATGATTAGCTCACATACCATTTTGGTACTTGATATAATTAAACACAAGAAAACGACCACACAGGAGCATTTTTACTCTTGTATGGTCGTTATTTTTTTGTTTTGTTACTTATATGTTTATTTTTTACACTTTTCAAGAAAAAGTTAAGTTAAGCAAATATTGAAATTAAGCTATTTACTAACT
>NZ_KQ960152.1:129026-183971 GCF_001553085.1 Parvimonas sp. KA00067
CTTTGCAAACTTAACTCAAATATGGTAAAATATACATAGAGTAAAAAATACTTAATAATTTTTAAGGAGAGGAAATATGGATTTACAAAAATTTAACAGAATTAAAAATGATGAAGGTTTTATAGCAGCTTTAGACCAAAGTGGTGGAAGTACACCGAAAGCATTAAGATTATATGGTGTAAATGAAGATGCTTATTCAAACGAAGCTGAAATGTTCGATTTAATTCACGAAATGCGTTCAAGAATTGTTACTTCAAAGGCTTTCACTAAAGAACGTATCTTAGGTGCTATTTTATTTGAAATGACAATGGAAAGAAAAGTTAATGGTAAATTCACTCCAGATTATTTATGGAATGAAAAAGGAATAGTTTCATTTTTAAAAGTTGATAAAGGCTTAGCAGAAGAAAAAAATGGCGTTCAACTTATGAAAGAAATTCCAAATTTAAAAGAAATTGTTAAAAAAGGTGTTGAATATGGAGTTTTCGGAACAAAAATGCGTTCAGTAATTAAATGCGCAAACGAAGATGCTATTAAAGAAGTTGTAGCACAACAATTTGACTTTGCAAAACAAATAATTGCAGGGGGACTTGTTCCAATCGTTGAACCTGAAGTTGATATAAATTCTTTAGAAAAAGAAAAATGTGAAGAAATCTTAAAAAGAGAAATCTTAAAAGAACTTGATAAGTTGGAAGAAGGACAAGAAGTAATGTTAAAACTTACATTACCAACAGTTTCTAATTTCTATAAAGAATTAGTTGAACATAAGAGAGTTGTTAGAGTTGTTGCCCTTTCAGGTGGATACACAAGAGAAGAATCAAACGAACTTTTAGCTAAGAATAACGGAGTTATAGCAAGTTTCTCAAGAGCTTTATCAGAAGGTTTAAATGTAAACCAAACACAAGAAGAATTTGATAAAATGCTTGATACATCAATCGAAAGCATATTCCAAGCATCAAGAAAATAATTAAAAAAATAAATTAAAAACAGCTAGTCGTCTAGCTGTTTTTTTATCTACTATTTACTTACTACAAATACAACTGACGGAGAGTTTTCTTCGTCAAATTTATCTTTTTTGAAATTTCCGTAAATTTCGTATTTTAATCCCAATCTTTCTATGAATGAAATTACATCGTCAACTAATAGAGGTACTAAGAGTTGTGTATTTTCAAATGTTTCGTTTTCTGTTGTTAAAACTGTATTAAAACGAATTTTACTATTTTCTCTGTAATAATTTCTTGTGAATTTTACTTTTGTTCCAAGTGTTGGCAATGCGCCAAGGAATAAATCATTTTTCAAAATGAAAGGTTTAAAGTTTACCCAGCTTAAAACTAATTTTCCGTTTTCTTTTAACAAGTCCATAGTTTTTAAGATAAAGCTACAAATTTCGTTTCTATCTTCCAAGTGGGCGATTGTTGTTCCAATGCAATAGCAAACGTCAAATTTTTCTTCAAAATCTAATTCAAGCATATTTTTTTTAAAGACTTTAAGTCCTTTTTTCTTTGCCTCGGTTACCATAGTTTCTTCCAAGTCGATGCAAGTTAAATTTTTTCCTAAATCTTTTAAATTTTTTGCAACAAGTCCTGTCGCACAACCGATGTCTAAATAATCTTTTCCATCTGAAATATTATTTAAAAAATTTATTTGATTTTCATTTTTTGGAAAAATATCTTCATAATATTTGCATATTTCTTTATAAAACTTATTCATAAAAACCTCCATTTTTGAAAATATCATACTATAAAATATATACCCATACTTAACATTTAATAGCATTTTGAATTGTTTTGTGGTAAAATATATTACGAATAGATTAAATTTTTTAGGAGGCAAGTGATGAAATTTTTTATTGACACTGCTAATGTAGATGAGATAAGAGAAATAAGTAAATGGGGAATTCTTGATGGTGTTACAACAAATCCGTCTTTAATTGCAAAAGAGGGAAGGGATTTTGTTGAAGTTATAACTGAAATTACATCAATCGTTGACGGACCTATTTCAGCAGAAGTAATTAGCTTAGAAGCCGAAGGAATGGTAAAAGAGGCTAGAGAACTTGTAAAGATAAATAAAAACATTGTAATAAAAATTCCAATGACTGAAGAGGGTTTAAAGGCTGTTAGCGTTTTGAGTAAAGACGGAATTAAAACAAATGTTACTTTAATCTTCTCAGCGACTCAAGCACTACTTGCAGCAAAGGCTGGAGCTACTTATGTTAGTCCGTTCTTAGGCAGACTTGACGATATAAGTTCAGACGGAATGATTTTAATTGAAGATATTTTTGAAATTTTCAGTAACTATGCAATAGATACTGAAATTATTGCTGCATCTGTTAGAACTCCTATGCATGTTCTTCAAATTGCTAAGAGTGGAGCGGATATTGCAACAGTACCTTATAAAGTATTCAAACAAATGTTAAAACACCCACTTACAGATATTGGGATAGAAAAGTTTTTAAAAGATTGGGAAAGTGTTAATACAGAAAAAAACGTATAAGGAGATAATTATGGATAGAAATTTAAGTTTAAATTTAGTTAGAGTTACAGAAGCGGCAGCAATTCGTTCATCATATTTTTTAGGAAAAGGTGATAAGAATGGCGCTGACGGAGCAGCTGTTGAGGCTATGAGGTCAATGTTCAACGAACTTCCTATCGAAGGAACTGTTGTTATCGGAGAGGGAGAAATGGACGAGGCTCCTATGTTATACATAGGCGAAGTTGTTGGAAATGGACAAGAAGATGTAACAAAGGTTGACATTGCAGTTGACCCTGTTGACGGAACAACTCTTGTAGCAAATGGATTGCCAAATGCAATAGCTGTTGCAGCTTGTGCTCCTAAAGGTTGTTTACTTCATGCACCTGATATGTATATGGATAAAATTGCAGCAGGTCCTTTGGCTGTTGACTGTATTCATATTGATTTGCCAATCGAAATGAATATCAGAAGACTTGCAAGAGCTTTAGGAAAAGAAGTTAGCGAAGTTACAGTTAGTATTTTAAATAGAGAAAGACATCAAGATATTATAGATAGAGTTAGAAAACTTGGTGCAAGAATAAAACTTTTTGAAGCAGGAGATATTGCTCAAGCCATTGCAACTTGTATTGAAAATAGTGGTTGCGATTTAATGGTTGGTATCGGTGGAGCACCTGAAGGAGTTTTAGCTGCAGCTGCTATTAAGGCTTTAGGTGGAGTTTTCCAAGGCAGACTTGTTCCAGCTGATGAAGAAGAGTTCAAAAGATGTGAGGCTATGGGACTTGAAGACCCATTAAAAGTTTTAGAAATGAGCGACTTAGTAAAAGGGGAAGAAGTTTTATTTGCTGCAACAGGGGTAACTGACGGCGAACTTTTAAACGGAGTTAGACATATCGGTAACGATAGAGTTAAGACTTACTCAGTTGTAATGAGAGCTGAAACAGGAACAATTAGAAATATTGAGGCAACTCATAGAATTTCTAAAAAACCTGAATATACAAAGATAAAGAGATAGTATGAATATAGAACTTTTAAAAGGAAAATATCTTGATGAATTAAAGACTATTGCAAAGTCTTATGGGATTGCAAATATTTCAAAATATAAAAAAGATGAGTTAATTGCTGAAATTTTAAAGGCCGATAACGGATTTGAAAGTGAAGATTCAAGAAAAACTGTCGTTAGTGATCCGATTGAAAACGAAAATGATACAAAGACTAATACAAAGTCGGTTTGTGGTTTAATCGACATTACAGCAGACGGCTACGGTTTTTTACGTTCAAATGGCTATGACTCCGGAGAGGAAGACACTTATGTTTCTCCAACTCAGATAAGGAGATTTAGACTTAGAAAAGGCGATAAAATCTTGGGATTAACGAGAGATAGAAAGGAAACGGAAAAATTTTCTCCACTTATCTATATAAATGAAATAAATGATATAAAAATTTCAGATTTAAAAGCTAGGAAAGATTTTGACGATTTAATTCCAATCTATCCAAATGAAAAATATATTTTAGAAAATAAAAAAGATGAAGTTTCAACAAGAATAATTGACCTTTTAGTACCGATTGGAAAAGGACAAAGGGCGTTGATTGTCGCACCTCCAAAAGCAGGAAAGACAAGTTTGTTGCGTTCGATTTTAAAGGGAATAGAAGTCAATTATCCAAAGAGTAAAATTTTTGTGTTACTTGTTGACGAAAGGCCTGAAGAAGTTACAGAGATGCAAAGATTTACAAATGCAGAAGTAATAGCATCAACTTTTGATGAATTACCACAAAATCATATAAGACTTGCAGAATTTGTGCTTGAAAGAGCAAAAAGACTTGTAGAGCTTGGAGAGGACGTTGTAATTTTGGTTGACAGCATAACAAGACTTTCAAGAGCTTACAATGTAAATACACCATCTTCCGGAAAGACACTTACAGGCGGACTTGACCCGTTTGCATTACACAAACCGAAAAGATTTTTTGGCTCTGCCAGAAATGTAGAAAACGGTGGAAGTTTAACCATAATTGCAACAACACTTGTAGATACCGGAAGTAAAATGGACGATATGATTTACGAAGAATTTAAAGGAACGGGAAATATGGAAATTCATTTGAGTAGAAAACTTTCCGAGCTTAGAATTTTCCCTGCAATAGATATTTACAAATCAGGCACAAGAAAAGATAATTTACTTTTAACTGAAGAAGAAATGCAAACGGCAAATCTAATTCGAAGAAAACTTTCAAACACAAACACTAACGAAATTATGGAAAACTTGGTTAAAAATATAAAAAAAACCAAAGACAACAAAGATTTTGTTAAAGTTATACTAAAAAACAATTTTTAAGGAGCGAATGCTCCTTTTTTTTTGAATGTTGACTTTTTTAAGATGAAGTGATATTATAAGCATATAAAAACATATAAGGGGGTGTTATTATGAAGATAAAAAACAAAAAAATATTTTTTGTTTTGATTTTGTTTATACCTCTTATAATTTTTTTATTAAAAGAAAAGCCTGAGGAAAATAGAATTAGAAAACGATATTTTGATTTTGACGCATATAACAATGTAAAACTTAAAGTAGTTAAAGATGGTTGGATTGAAATAAGTAGATATGGAATGAGTATGTGGTATTATAAAACAAATGGAAAATGTAGAGAGGGTTGGCTTTATGATGATGACTATAAAGGCTGCTATTATTTCTACCCTCAAGGAAATGATTCGTTTATGTTTGACCCAAGGTATAATAAATCAAAATGGATTGAAGTGGATAATAAATTGTATTGGTTTAAACTTGGAGGTAGGTTAAAAGAATTAAGTGGTTGGCAAAGATATGGAGATGAATGGATGTATCATATTCCAGGAGATTATGGAGCTTTAGCAGGATGTATTTGTAAGATAGGAAGTAAATATTATATTTTTGATTATAATGGATACATGACTTATGAAGGTAATACAGCTCCGGATTTAAGTAAATTAGGATATTCTAGGTGATTTTATGGATACAGTTATAGTATTTTGTTTATTTTCGATGTTATATCTACTTTCATATAAATTAGATAAAGTTTTAAAAAATCAAAAAGAAATTAAAGAAGAGATTGAGAAGATTAGGTCAAAATTGTAAATTTTATTTTTAAGGAGCGAATGCTCCTTTTGTTTTTGTTAATTTTGAAATTATCCTTTAAATTTTTTGACTTTTGTTGTATAATAGTATTGTAATGAATTGTTGTCTAAATGTGAACGGAAATTTTAGGAGATTATAATGGAGGTTGGCGAAAAAATATTTTATCCTATGCATGGGGCAGGAATGATTAAGGGCATAGAAGAAAAAAAGATAGGAGAGGTTTTTGAAAAATTTTATGTTATAGAACTTCCTTTTGAACAAAATCTACATATTTTTATTAAAGAGAATGATATTGATAAGTTTGAGTTTAGAAAGCTTGTCGATGAGGATACTTTAGATGAAGTGTATGACTATTTGAACAAGAGCGAGTTTCCTATGCCAAAAAATTGGGTAAAAAGGTATAAAGAAAATACAAAGAGAATGAAATCTTTGGATATTTTTGATATAGCTTATGTTTTAAAAGGGCTTGCTATAAGAAATGAAAAGGGTAAACTTTCTTTAAAAGAGTTGTTTATGTTAAATCTTGCAAAGAAAATTTTGGTTTCCGAGTTTGTTATGGTTAGTGGTTTTTCGAAAAATAAAATTAATAAAATCATAGAGTATTCTATGGAGCATTAGGAGGAGAGTATGTTTAAAGTTTTGAGGTACTTGACCTTTGTTTTTGGTGGGCTTTTGGGAATTTTATTAGCCTATGGACTTGGTCAGGTTGTAGAGTTAAGTTTAAGTAAATTTGTTTTAGTTTCAGTTTATTCTGTTTTTGCAATTATTTTTGGTATTATTTTTTATTTATTATTCCCTATGATTCTAAAAAAACTTACTGTTAATTTTGAAGATGTTATGAAGAAATCACAAAAAACTCCAACTTCAGATATTATGATAGCAATAGCCGGACTTATCGTTGGACTTATTATAGCATTTTTGATTTCTTTACCTATTTCAAATTTAAATTTTCCTGTAATTGGAAATTTATTAAGTGCAACTATTAGTATATTTATATATGTAGTATTTGGTTTTATTGGGGTTAAGGTTGCAATAAGTAAAAAGGAAGAAATTTTAAAATTTAAACTTTTTTCAAGGGAAAAATCTGTAAAAAAGGGAACTTCATATCCAAAAATTTTGGATACTTCTGTAATTATTGATGGAAGAATTCATGATATAATAAAAACGGGATTTTTAGAAGGACCTATTATAATTGCTATGTTTATGGTTAAGGAGTTACAATATATTGCAGATTCTGAGGACCCAAACAGAAGACAAAGAGGTAGGCGTGGTCTTGATATTTTAGATAGAATCCAAAAGGAAAAAGATATTGAGGTTAGAATTGTGGATAAAGATTATAAAAACATTAAGGAAGTTGACCATAAACTTTTGAAATTGACAGAGGATTTGCATGGTAAACTTATTACAAATGATTATAATCTAAATAAGGTTGCGTCGTTACAAAAAATTTCAATACTGAATATAAATGAACTTGCACTTGCGATAAAACCGATTGTAATTCAAGGCGAAAAACTAACAGTTGAAGTTATAAATCGTGGTAAAGAGCCGGAACAAGGTTTAGGTTATCTTTCTGACGGAACAATGATTGTAGTAGAGGACGGAAAAGATTATATCGGACAGACTATTGAAACAACGGTAACAAGCATATTGCAAACACCAGCAGGCAAGATGATATTTACAAGAAAGAACTTAAAATAGAGAGAGTTTTTATTCTCTCTTTTTTCTTGACAATATTTATTATTTGTGATATACTCGTTTTGTCTTCAGGGCGAGGGTCGTTTCCTCACCGGCAGTAAAGTCTGCGAGCATTATGCTGAATTGGTGAAATTCCAATACCGACAGTTAAAGTCTGGATGAGAGAAGAATTTTGTACGCCCTAAAGATAGGCGTTTTTTTTATGCTAAAATTTAGGAGGTTATTATGAATAAGAAAAAATTTGGTATTTCAGAAATTACAAAAATTTCAATTCTGGCATCAATAAGTGTACTTTTGATGTTTATTAAAGTTCCATTACCTTTTGCACCTACATTTATGGAAATGGATATAGCAGAGTTACCTGCATTAATTGGAGGCTTTGCTATGGGACCTTTAGCAGGATTTTTGATTGTGTGTATAAAAATTTTGTTAAATATTGTAATTAACGGAACAAAAACTTTTTATGTTGGAGAACTTTCAAACTTGATAGTTTCATCAACTTTCGTTTTAACAACAGCTTTTATTTACAAAAAACATAAAGGCAAAAAATCAGCGTTACTAGGACTTTTAATTGGTAGTATTTCAATGTCTTTAGTTGCAACTTTGAGCAATTATTTTGTTATATTTCCACTTTATGCAAAGCTTTTAAAGATTGATTTAAATGCTTTTGTTGGAATGGTTGCAAAGATAAATCCACTTGTAAAGAGTTATTTTACATTAATGATATTTTCAATTTTACCTTTTAATCTAGTTAAAACATTTGTTACATCAATTGTAACAGCATTGTTG
Organism: Parvimonas sp. KA00067; assembly: GCF_001553085.1. NCBI lineage: Bacteria > Bacillati > Bacillota > Tissierellia > Tissierellales > Peptoniphilaceae > Parvimonas > Parvimonas sp. KA00067. The sequence continues at coordinate 137,084 of NZ_KQ960152.1, forward strand.
TATAAAAGAATTTCGCCTATTTTAAAAAGAAAATAAATTAAATTGGACTGTGTTTAACTGCATAGTCTTTTTTGTGGTTTAATTTTAATTTAAAATCAAACAAATATGAAACAGTTGTGCATTATAATAAAAAATTGTTATTTTATTAATTACTAAATAAAAATAAGTTTTTTTGAAAATTTTATGTTATAATATGTGTGTATGATTAAAAATAAAATTTGTAGGAGGGTTTTTAATGGGTTATAAGATTTATAAAGACTCTATCGGAGAGATAAAAGTAGATAGCGAAAAATTTTGGGGGGCTACTACGCAAAGAAGTTTTGAAAATTTCAAAATTGGAAATTACAAAATGCCGACAGAGGTTATAAGAGCTATGGCAACTGTTAAATATGCTTGTGCTATGGCAAATTACGAGCTTGGCGACTTGAACAAAGAAAAATTTTCTGCAATAGAAGATGCAGTTAGAGAAATTTTTGCCGGGAATTTAGATGAACATTTTCCTCTTGTTATTTTTCAAACAGGAAGTGGTACTCAAACTAATATGAATTTGAACGAGGTTATTGCAAATTTTGCAAATCAAAAGGTGGGAAAAACTTTAATTCATCCTAATGATGATGTAAATAAATCTCAAAGTTCAAACGATACTTTTCCAACTGCTTTACATATCGCTTGTTTAGATGTTATAGATAGAAAACTTATTCCGTCAATGAAAAATTTGATTTCGGCTTTTAAGGTTTTTGAAGAGGCTAATAGTGATATTATAAAAATTGGTAGAACACATTTACAAGATGCTGTGCCTATAAAAATTTCTCAAGAATTTAGCGGTTATAGACATTCTATTGAAAAATGTTTAGAATATATTGAATTTACAAGAAAAGGTCTTTTAGAAATTTCACTTGGAGCAACTGCCGTTGGTACCGGAATAAATACAAAAGAAAATTTCAAAAACATTGTTGCAAAATATGTTTCTAAAATTACAGGAAAAGAATTCAAACCTGCTGAAAATTTCTTCCATTCACTTACTATGAAAGACGCTGTTGTTGTTTCTCATGGAGCAATTAAAGCGCTTGCAATGGACTTAATCAAGATTGGAAATGATATAAGATTTTTGGCTTGTGGACCTCGTTGCGGTTTTTCTGAAATTGAAATCCCTGCAAATGAACCGGGCAGTTCAATTATGCCGGGTAAGGTAAATCCAACTCAAATAGAGGCTCTTACAATGGTTTGTGCCAGAGTTTTAGGAAATGATACGACTATCAGCTTTAGTGCATCTCAAGGAAATTTTGAGCTTAATGTTTATATGCCGATTATAATTCATAGTTTTGTTGAATCTGTAAATTTACTTGCAGATGCAATGGATTCATTCGTTAAAAACTGTGTAAAGGGTATAAAGGTAAATAAAGAAGTTGTTGACAAGTATTTGAGTGAATCTTTAATGCTTGTAACTTCACTTAATCCATATATTGGATATGACAAAGCCAGTCAATGTGCAAAATATGCTTTTAAGGAAAATATCACTTTGAAAGAGGCAGTTTTACACTTCGGTTATTTAACAGAGTCAGAATTTGATAAAATTGTTGACCCTAAGAAAATGGTTTAAATTTTAAATTTATATAGATAAAAGGAGATAATTATGGAAGCAAAACAAGGATATAGAGTTGAACACGATTGTATTGGGGAATGTTTAATTCCAGAAAATGCTTATTACGGAATTCATACTCAAAGAGCGACAGAAAATTTTAAGATTACAAGAAGAAAAACAAATCCTGAAATGATTAAATCTGTTGCAGAAATTAAAAAAGCTTGTGCTATTACAAACTTTGAGGCAGGAGTTTTAAGTGAAGAAAAGAAAGATGCAATAGTTTATGCTTGTGATGAAATTATTTGGGGAAGATATTTAGATCAATTCATCGTTGACCCGATTCAAGGGGGAGCAGGAACAAGCCACAATATGAATGCAAATGAAGTAATTGCAAATATCGCTATCGAGCATTTAGGTGGAAAACTTGGAGATTACTCAATCATTCACCCAAATGATGATGTAAATATGGGACAATCTACAAATGACGTTTACCCAACAAGTGGTAAAATTGCACTTATCAGACTTTTAGAAGAAACTATCGACAGTTTATATGAATTAGAAAAAGCTTTAGTTTTTAAAGCAAAAGAATTTGACGATGTTATTAAAATGGGAAGAACACAAATGCAAGATGCTATTCCTATTAGACTTGGACAAGAATTTAGAGCATATTCAACAGTTATCTCAAGAAATATTAAATTGTTCAGAACAGCTTGTAGAGTTTTAAGAACTGTAAATATGGGAGCAACTGCAATCGGAACAGGACTTAATGCAGATGTTAGCTATATGGATAAAATCGTAAAAAATCTTGCACAAGTTACAGACTTGGAATTAGTACAAGCAGATGACTTAATTGACGGAACACAAAATATTGACGTTTTCGTTCACGTTTCAGGGCTTGTTAAGAGCTGTGCAATCAGTATGTCAAAAATTGCAAACGACTTAAGACTTATGTCATCTGGTCCAACTTGTGGATTTGCAGAAATCAACTTACCTGCAAGACAAGCAGGTAGCTCAATTATGCCTGGTAAAGTAAACCCGGTAATCCCTGAAGTTGTATCACAAGTAGCTTTCAACTGTGTTGGAAATGACGTTGCAGTTACAATGGCAGCAGAAGCAGGACAACTTGAACTTAACGCATTTGAACCGGTTATTTTCTACAACTTATTTGAATCAGTAGAAACAATCGGAAGAGCAGCAAGTACATTCGTTCACAACTGTATCTTAGGAATTACTGCAAATGCAGAAAGAACTAAAAATATGGTACACAATAGCTACGGAATAGTAACAGCATTCGCACCACATATCGGTTACGAAAAATCTGTTGAAGTTATTCATAAAGCTATTGAACAAAACTTACCTGTAAAAGCAGTTTTAATCTCAGAAAAAATTATGACTGAAGAAGAAATCGACAATATCCTAGACGTATTCTCAATGACAACACCGGGAATTGCAAAAAGAAAATAGATTGAAAAAATAGAGCCAATAGGAGCCTTTGGGGCTCTATTTTTTTTACGAAAAAAAGATATTGAAATTATGGTAAAAAGTTCAATTTTATGTTAAAATAAATATGAGTTTACGATTCTCGTGTAAAAGAATATTTATTTCATCATATTTACCTTTTAAATTTATCAAAGTGGAGATATGTTCAAATATTCTTAATTGCATTGAGTGTTGCATATAACAATTATTTGGGGGTAATATGAGTTATATGATTTATGCTATTGTTGTAGCAGTTTTTATTATTAGATTATTTTTTCTTAAAATTTCAATTAAAAACGAGAAAAAAATAATTAAAGACGGTGGAAGAGAGTATGGAGTAGAAAATTCTAAGAGAATTACTATCTTACATATATTATTTTATTTATTCTGTCTTATTGAGGCGATTATTAGGAAACCAAACTTTGATAAAATCAGTTTGCTTGGCTTGTGTTTAATAGTCTTTTCAATATTTATGCTTTATACGGTTACAAGATTGTTAAAGGATATTTGGACAGTTAAACTTATGATTTTAAATAATCATAAATTTGTTGACCATTGGCTTTTTAGGAATGTAAAGCATCCGAACTATTTTTTAAATATTTTACCTGAATTAACAGGGCTTGCTTTACTTTGTCATGCGTTATATACAGCTATTGTAATTTCTCCTTTTTATATTTTTGTAATGTATATTAGAATTAAAGAGGAAGAAAAATTGTTAAAAGAAATTATAATTCCAAATGGAATAAGAGAAAACTAAAAAAATGTAATATTCAATGCAAACAAAAGGACAGCCTGTGAGCTGTCCTTTTAAAATGCTAGTCGTTTATTATTTACTTGTTAATTCTATAAATTCGTCGATTTGAACTTTTATGCTTTCTAATGATTTTAACCAGAAATCTTTTTTAGTTAAGTCGATATCCATAACTTTTGCAACATCTTCACAAGTGTTGATTGTTGTTGCTCTTAAAAGCTCTTGGTATTTTTCTACAAAGCCGTTTGGATTTTCTCTGTAAATTGCATAAAGTCCTCTTGAGAAAAGTCCACCGAATGAGTATGGATAGTTGTAATATGAGAAACCTGCTGAGTAGTAATGAGGTTTACAAGCCCACATAAATGGGTGGTAAGTTTCTTCGTCAAGTCCGTCGCCATAAGTTTGTTTTTGTGCATTTCTCATAATTTCTTCAAGTTCTTCACTCATCATAAAGTGGTCAAGTTTTCTTTCAAAAACTTCTTTTTCAAATAAAAATCTTGAATAAATATCAACTGTAATTTGCGCACAGTCTGAAATTTGTGATTCCATTAAAGTTATTTTTTCTTTTTCATTTGCCTCTTTAAGTGATGCAGACATAATCAAGTTTTCGTTGAAAATTGAAGCTGTTTCAGCAACTGGCATTGAATAATCCCAATTTAATGGTAAATGATTTTCAACATGAAGTCCATGATAAGCATGACCCAACTCGTGAGCAAGAGTTAAAACAGAAGAAAGGCTTCCATCAAAATTCATCATTACTCTGGATTGTTTTATAAATGGAAGATTGCTACAAAAAGCTCCACCAACTTTTCCTTTTTTAGGGAAGTAGTCAACATAATTGTTGTCAAAAGCTCCTTTAACCATTTTTACCATATCATCTGAAAAAGTTGCAAAATGTTTCAATAAGAATTCTTGAGCTTCTTCAACTGTGAAAGTTCTGTCGCTTTCTCCGATACTTGCAAACAAGTCGTAGAATTTTAATCCGCCTTCATAGCCTAAAAGTTTTGCTTTATGTTTGAAAAATCTTCTAAAATGTGGAAGATAATCTTCAATACTTGACCAAAGAGCCTTTAAAGTTTCTTCTTTTAATCTTGCGTTGTGTAGAGATTCTTCAAGAGCAGATTCAAAACCTCTCATCTTTGAAGTGGTATTTACTTCTTGTTTTATATTGTTAAGTGAAAAGGCGATTGAATCTTTTATGCTGTCATAAAGTTTCAATTCCTTATAAAAAGCCTCTTTTCTAACATTTGCGTCCGGAGAATAAGCCAAGTTTCTAATTTCACTTAAAGTTTTTTCTTCTCCATTAAATTCGATAGACGCCTTTGAAGTTAAAAAGTTAAACATAAATTCCCAAGCATTTGAGCTTGAAAGTTTCATCTTTGCGATAACTTCTTCAATATCCTCAGGTAAGATATGTTTTAAAGCATCTTTTTTAGTTTTAAAGAAATATTCATATTCCTTTAAATAATCGTCTTTTGTAATGTCAACAGTAATTCCACCTAAAAAATTATCCATTTTTGTAAAAGTTTTTGCATAATTTGAAAGCTTTGCGCTTAAATTATTGCTATAATAAGTAGTTTTTTCATCTGTTGTGTTAATTGCTTGATTAAGCTCGATGAATGAAAAAACTCTATAAATTGTAGTATTAACTTCTTCCAAGATTTTTATAACTTTTTTAACACATTCGATATTATCTTCTAAATTTAATTTTTCAAAATCTAAAAGTAAAGTATCTATTTTTTTAAAATCGTTTTGAAATTCATCACTATCGTAGGACGGATAAATTTCAACTAATGAATATTGTTGCTCCATTTTTATCTCCTTTATTGATTATTTTTTTAATAAAATTTGCCATTCGTTTTCCTTGAACCCGATAAGAAAAACTTCATTTTCTTCGTCGATTAAGATAGGTCTTTTGATAAGTGAGCCATCATTAACCAGCATTTCAATAGCATCTTCAACAGAAAGCGAACTGAAATTTTCTTTCAAATTCAAATCTCTGTAAGTTTTACCACTTGTATTAAAAAGTCTTTTTATTCCCATATAGCCTTGAACAAGTTCAAGTTGAGCCTTAGTAGGAGTTTCTTCCTTAAGATTGATTTCTTTAAAATCGATTTCGTGCTCCTTTAAAAATTTCTTAGCTCTTTTACAAGTAGTACAGTTTGGATACTCAAAAAAAAGTTTCATACAATACCTCCAATATAAAATTTATGTATTTAATATTATTAAATTAGAATAACGTTATTTTATAACTCTATATTTATTATATCATAACGTGAGAAAGAAAATCAACAAAAGTTTAAATGTATAAATTTACAAAGAAAAAATTAAAAAAATATTATAAAAGGTATTGTGTTATAAATAGTAGTGTGCTATAATAATCTTAAAGTTGAGTATCAACTTTAAGATTATTTCATCGAAGCCTACTTTATTAAAGTTATAAAAAAGAGGTTTCGATATAATAGGTGCATGAGAAATTACTTATCTTTAGCTAAATATCTAAAGTTAAATAAAGTTAGAGCTAGAAAAAATAATCAACATTTATATAAATCAAAAAGGGAGGTAAAAATGGATACGCAAATTAAAAAGGGTTTGTTAGACCTTTGTGTCTTGAGTTTTTTAAGGGACAAAGATATGTACGGTTATGAAATTGTACAAAACATTTCAAAATCTATCGAAGTAAGCGAAGGAACAATCTATCCAATCCTTAGACGTCTTAGTAAAGAGGGTTTTTTTGAAACTTATATTGTTGAGTCGAATGAAGGACCTGCAAGGAAGTATTACAGAATTACTGTTTCCGGTATAGAGCATTACGAAAAGCAACTGGAGGCTTGGGAAACTTTAAAAATAGGAATGGATAATATTTTGAAAAGAGGTGAAAGTAATGAATAAAATTGAATATTTAGATGTATTAAAGGACTATCTTTTAAAATCTTATTCAGAGGAAGAAAGTTTGGATATTTTAAGAGATTATGAAGAATATTTCTTAAATGGTAAATTAGACGGCAAGACTGAATCTGAAATTATTTTGGAATTAGGCTCTCCTAAAAAAATTGTTCAAGAGCTTAAAATGGAAGATAGAGAATTTGTAAAAAAAGACGGAATATTTTCAGGTCTTAGTAGGAAGTTTGACAACTGGTTTGAAAATGGTCTTTCAAGTCAAAATGGAAGTATGGGAATTTTAGAAAACAAAGCCGATAAGTTTTTTGAAAAATATGGAATATTTGCATTTATGTTTTTTGCAATATTTTCAGTTTTTCAAATTATGTTGGGATTGAGATTTTCTGTTGGCTTAACAATAATGCTTGGAATTTTTACAATTTCAATGTCATTTTTGGTTAGAACAAATAAAGGCTTTGATACAAAACAAGGTCGATTTTTAACAATTATAAATATTTTGTTTATAATGTTCTATTTGTTTCTTGCACTTAAAGGAACGCTTGATATTTTAGAAATAGGATTTTCTTTTTCATTTTGGCTTGCGATAATAAACCTGATTCTGATATCTATATTTTCAAAGGGAATGTTTTTCCTTATGATAATTTCACTTATTTTTGCAATGCTACTTATATTGTTAGGTGGAATTTGGTTTTTCTTTGTTGTAATTACAGTTACAGGTGTTGGCGTTGCAATCTTCTTAACTCCAATAACATTAACAGCACTATCATCACTATCACTTAGCTTTTTGTGGATAATATTCCCGATAATGCTTGCAATAGGACTTTTTATGATGATGTGTATTGTAATTAAATACTATTCAATAGCTATATATAGAATGGTTTTGAATTATAATAACTGGATAAAGACAAAATTTATGTACTCAAGAGTTTATGGAAGTAAAACAAAGGAGGACGAAAATGAAAGGTAAAAATTTTAAGCTAAAAGTATTGGCAATAGCATCAGCTTGTTTAATCGTTGTCGGATTTACCGGCTCATACTATATGTTAGCTGAAATTCAAAGTGGAATTGACAGAGAAGTTATGAAAAATACCACTTATAAAATTAAAGAAATACTAAAAACTGAAAAAGAAATAAAATATATAGACCTTAGTAAATATAGAGGCCATAAAGTTGAAATCAAAAAAAGTGAGGATAACTTTAATCGAATAACCGTTACTTATAAGGATAAATATTTTGATAATGAGGCAAAAATTGACGAAAAAAATGAAAATAAAGTTGATATTATAACAAGACGAATGCCATTTGAAGAAAGAGATAGATTTGATATAGTTAAAAGAGAAGTTGAAAATGCAGTAATCTACAATAGAATTAGTTATTTCTTGGATAGAGAGTATGTTAATGAAGATAAAACTAAAATAGTTTTAGAAGTTAAAAATCCTATTGAACTTATGAGAACTTTTAATTATAGTAAAGATACTGTTGATAAAACTTTGCTTAAAAACGAATTGACTTTTAGTGCATACGATAGACATTTATTTAATACAAGAGAATTTGAAAATTCACTTAATAGATTTGAAGAATTTACAATAAAAGATGTAAATTATGAAAAAATTGAAATTCCAAATACAACAATAAAGAAATTAAATTATATTGCTGATGAAATCGAAAAGTTGACTATTGAAGGAAATAATTCAATTTATAGAGAGGATAACAGAACAAATGTAAATGTAGATGTAAAAAAAGTTAAAGACTTCGTTGAATTGGATTTAAGAACTTTAACAACAGATATTAACATAAACGGAGCAAAAAAAGTTGTTATAGCAGGTAGATCTGAAAGTATTGAATTTGTAGTTAAGTACAAGGATAAAGACGGAGAAAAAACTTTTATAGTAAATAGAAGTGAAAATCGTAATTATAGAAACAAAGATAAAAAAGTTGTTAGAAAAGTTATAAATATTGATAGCGAAAAAATCTTTAGAACATTAATGGATAGCGATTCAATAAAAGGAAATTTACAAAGAGTAACGGACTTAAAAGAAGTTAAATAAATAAGGAAAAGTCATAGAGTAAAATCTATGGCTTTTTTAAATTTATTTAAAAAAGTTTAAAAACACGCCTATAAACTTTATTTGATGCGATAAAACAATATACATAGTAAGTGGAAAGATGTTAGTGCTGGAAAAAAGTAAAACAGAATATATAGATTTTTATAATGAATATAAAGAATAAAAATTAAAGCAAAAAAAGATGATGGCAAAGGCCCTCATCTTTTTTATATAGGAAAGTTAATTACATTCGACAAGGAATAAGTTATTAATAGTTTATTACCAAAACTTTGGGGAGGATTGTAAAAACAAAACTTATGTTGTCAGTATGTAAGTGTGGTAGCGAAGAAAAGGAAAACTTATGGGAGGAGTTTATTATCTTTAAACACTACCACACACCTAATATATACCTTAAATTATATTTTTAAAACATAAAAATACAATTTTTCATAAAAATATTTTTTTAGGGTAATATGTTCTATTTTAAAATAATGTTGTTTGAACTTTAAATAATCATTATCAGAGATAAAATAAAAATTATATCAACAAATGTACAGTAAAATTTTAATAGCATATATCAAAAATATTTTTTATACTTTAAAAAATTATTAAAATGTTTTATAATTAATGTGTATAAAAATATAAGCAATTTTTATATAAATAAAATTAAAGGAGATTTTTATGAAAATTGGATTTATTGGAACCGGAATAATGGGATCGTATATGGTTTTAAATTTATTGAAAAATAATTTTAGTGTTGATGTTTACAATAGAAATCAAGAAAAAGCAAAAAAATTAGAAAAATTTGGTGCTGTTTGTAAATCATCTATAAAAGAATGTGTTAAAGATAAAGATTTTGTTATAACCATTGTTGGATATCCTAAAGATGTAGAAGAAGTTTATTTTAATGATGGAATTATTGACAATGTAAATAAAAATACGATTATAATTGACATGACAACAAGTGATCCTAAACTTTCTGAAAAAATTTATAAATTGTCAAAAGAAAAAGGAATTAATGCTTTAGATGCACCTGTAACAGGTGGAGATACTGGAGCAAAAAATGCTTCTCTTACTATATTTGTTGGTGGCGATATTGATGTTTTTGAAAAATCAAAACCAATTTTTAACGCTTTAGGCAAAAATATTGTTTATCAAGGTAAAGAAGGATTTGGACAACAAGCAAAGCTTTCAAATCAAATTATGATAGCAGGGGCTTTGGCAGGAGCATGTGAGGGAATTTATTATGCAAAATCTGTAGGTCTTGATGTAAAAACTGTTTTCAATGCAGTAAAAGAAGGTTCTGCATCAAGTACACAGCTTTTAAAAAATATTCCTGCTATTTTAGATAATGATTTTTCTGCTATGTTTTATGCAAAACATTTTTTAAAAGATTTAAAACTTGCAAATAGCTTTTTACCTGATAAGGGATTTGAAGTTTTTAAAGATGTTTTAAAAGTGTTTGAAGAACTTTCAAAAGAAGGCTATGGTGAATGTGGAACTCAAGTTTATTATAAACATTTAGAAAAGTAGGGAATGTTATGTTTAAAAATAAATTTATTGTAAGAAAAGATTTTATATTAAAAAATAGAAATAATGAAAATTTTATAGTTATAGATGCAAGAGGAATTAAACTTACAGAAAATGATTTTGTTTATGATAAATCTATAATTTTAGATTACAAAGAGTTTTCTTTTTTATCAATAGATGTAGGAGATTATTATGATAATGTTCCTTATTCTAAAGAAGTTTTAATAAAAAAATTTTTAAAATATAATATAGATAATAATAAAATTGTATTAGTATATACTAATACAAAAAACTATAATTCTATGGGAGAAGATGGAAGAATAAAATATCTTTTAAATTTATGTAATATTGATTGTTATATATTAGACGGAGGAATTGATGAAGTTATAAGGTCTGGATTTTATAAGAAAAATGATAAAACTATAGATGTAAGTATAGATTTTATAAATAAGCCTTTTTTAGAATATGAAAGTTCAATTTTAACTAAAGAACTACTTTCATGTTATAAAGATAAAAATATTAAAATTGTAGATGTAAGGTATAAAGAAGAATATAATGGAACTGTGGTTTTTGATGATTATGTAGGAGGTCATATAAAAGGTGCAATAAATTTTCCTCATATAAAAATTTATGATAATGATGGGTATTTATTAGATAACAAAAAAATAGAAAAAATGATTATAGAAATGAAAATTTCAAAAAGAAATACAATCATATTATATTGTTCAACTGCTTTAAGAGCTACATTAATTTTTGAAATTTTTAAAATGTTAGGTTATAATGTTAGAATTTATCACGAATCTTTTGCTTTATGGAGTAAGGTAGCAGATATAGAAATCTAATTGTAATATTAAAAAATTTGATAATTTAATAAGGGGTTTGTTATGTTTAAAAATGATTTTGTTGTAAGAAAAGATTTTATTTTAGAAAATAGAAATTTTGAAAATTTTGTTGTCATCGATGCAAGAGGGGATATGTTAAAGGTTGGAGATTTTATCTACGATAAGGCTGTTGTTTTGGATTGGAAAGAATTTACTTTTTTGAACGGACAAGATTGTAAATATGTTGGACTTCCTTTTGAAAAAGAGCTATTACTTGAAAAATTTTCAAAATATGGAATAAATAAAGATTCTAAGGTTTTAGTTTATATAAACACTACAAAAAATTGTGGTATGGGAGAGGACGGAAGATTTAAGTTTTTATTAAATTTTTGTGGAATTGAAAGCTACATTTTAGACGGTGGAGTAAATGAAGTTTTAAAAACTGAATTTGTTAAGGAGATAACTGACGAGTCTATGTTACAAAAGTCAAATATAGATTTGGAAAGCCCTGCATTTTTAGAATATGAAAAGTCAATTTTAACAGATGAGTTGCTTAATATATACAAAAACGAAAATGTGAAAATTTTGGACGTTAGGTATGAAGAGGAGTACAAAGGTCATATAATTTTTGGAGAAAAATTCGGTGGACATATAAAAGGCTCAATGAGTTTTCCATATACCAAAATGTATGATGATGAGGGATATTTGTTGTCTAATGAAAAAATAGAAAGTTTGATTTTGAATAAGGGAATTTCAAAAGAAGATGAAATTATTGTCTATTGTACGACAGGAATTAGAGCGTCAATAGTTTATGAAATATTAACTATGTTGAATTTTAAAGTTAGATTATATGATGAATCATTTTCAAGATGGTGCTTTGTAGGTGAATACGAAGTCTAGACATATTGAAAATTTGTAATTGTTTATGTTGAATTTTTAAGGGTAAATTTTAGTTAAATAATTACATAAAGAGGAAATAATGAAAGAATATTTAAACAAAGTCGCTGATGAATGTATTCATTGTAGCGCTTGTACGAAAAAATGCTCGTTTTTAACTAAATATGAAATCGACTTGGGAGAGTTTGCGAAAAATCCTTCGCTTGCTAAGAGTTGTTTTATGTGCGATAGTTGTCTTAGAGCTTGTCCTTTGGATTTAGACGGAGCAGAAGTTGCCATTGCACATAGAGAAGATTTAGGTGGCTATGGGGCTGTAAAGTTTATGAAATCTCCCTACAAGTTTAGAAATAATTCAAAGATAAAGTCAAAGGATGTTTTGATGTTCGGTTGTGCTTTTCCGGGACATTATCCTGAAACTACAAAGTATTTGATTGATTTGTTTGAGGGTAAAATGGACTTTTCCATTGATTGCTGTGGAAAACCACTTGAAGATAGTGGACTTATTTCAGATTTTGAAAAAAATTTAGAAAGACTTAAAAAGATCTATAAAGAAAAAGGTGTTGAAAGAATTGTAACTATGTGTCCGAATTGTTTTTATTTTTTTAAAGGGCATATGGATAAGCTAAATATAGAAGTTATTTCTATTTATCAAAAATTGCAGGAAGAAAATCTTTTGAATGTGATTGATGATGAGGCAGAAATTTTTATGCCTTGTCCTGATAAAAGAACGAATGAACTTCTAAAACAAATTAAACCCTTTGTTCCGAACGGAAAAGTTAAGTTTAGAAAAGTTATGTGCTGTGGAATGGGTGGAGGAGCAAAGGCTAAGGAGAAAGATTTGGCCAATGAAATGATGAATAAGGTTAAATCGGAAGTTAAGGATAATATTTATACATATTGTGCAAGTTGTTCTGCAAGTTTTAAAAAATCAAATATAAAAAATGTAAAACATATATTAAGTGAAATTTTGGGTGTTAAAGAAAAAGTGGATTTAAATTACTTTAAAAACGCTTTGAAATTAAAATTTTATAAGAGAAATAGAAAATAGATAGCTTTTTAGCTATCTATCTTTCATATTATTGTAAATTTTATTTAATTCTTTTGTATCGACACCTTTAAAATACATTATTTTTAATTTGTGCATCTTAAAAATTGTTTTTAGGGTGCCATTTTTTTTGAATCTTCTGGAAGAAGAAATTATTTTTTCGTTTAATAATTTAAAATATTTTTTATCTTTTTGATTGTCTTTTATATCAATAAAAAGTTGCAAATCTTCCATTATTGGAATATCTCTAAAGCCGTTTATATCTTCAAACAGTTTTTTTGTTATAAAAATACTTTGGTCACCAAAACAAATTTTAAAAAGTTTTGCTCTAAGGTTTGAAAGATATGCAATTATCGACAAAAGTATTGAGTTTGGATTAAATTTTATTTTCAACCCACCACATTTAATATTTTCATTTTCTATCAAATTTTTTATTTTTTTATCAATATCATAATTTAAAAATTCTGAATCGGCGTGAATGAACCACAAAATATCGCAATCCGTATATTTTACGGCGGTATTCATCTGCGTACTTCTGCCTTTTTTTGAAATCAAAAGTTTATATTCTATCCCTTTGTATTCTTTTTCGACTACCTTATTTTCTTTAAAATCGTCAACCGCTTTTGAAATTATTATCTCGTCAACATCTTTGAAATTACTCAGTTTCTCAAGTAAATTTTCAATCATTTTATCATCATTATAAATTGGAACTATAACTGCTAATTTCATATTAATTTTTATCCACTTTTTTTATCAAAATAATCGAAAATATAGTTAGCAACAAAAAGCCTAAAAGAGAAATTACAAATTCTACACTATATACATTTATTGCCTTATCTCCAACATTTAAAAATACAAATGTTCCCGGAATAATTCCCAAAAAAGTTGCAAGAGAATATCTTAAAAATGAAATTTCAGTAAGTCCTGAAAGATAATTTATTACATTATAAGGAGCGATTGGCAATAATCTCAACAAAAATATTATCAAAAATCCATTATTCTTTTCTATTGCAATCATCTTGTTATACCATTTTTCGCTTATCTTAGTTTTAAATAGCTCTATGACTTTATCTTTTGCAAATTTTTTTGCCATTACAAACATTATGGAGCTGTTAATCATTGCACCAATCATTGTATAAAGAACACCTTCAAAAAGACCGAATGAAATTCCGGCCGCGATTGCCAAAATTGGAACGGGAAAGAAAAATATCGGTAAAATTGAAAATAGTAAAATGTAAATGAATGATGCATTTTTACCATATCCTTGAATTATATTTCTAATTTTTTCAGGAGTGAAAATTTTGAAAATATAATAAGATATAATAACCATAAGAATAACTGAAATTAAGGTAATAATTTTTTTCTTACTCATTGTAACACTCCTTTAATAGTTTTTTTAGTTTTTCATATTCTGAAAAATTCATTTCATTTTTTACAAAAAAATCCAAATCTTCTTTATTGTCTATATCTCTTAAAATTCTAGCGCTTGTATAGCTTAAATTTTCTTTTTCTAAAACTTTTATAGTATTTTCAAAAACTGATTCAGTTTCAAAAATTTTTTCGTCGAATAAATTTTTACATAGCTTTTTTAAGCCTATTAGATAATATCCCTTGTCGAAAGTTTTGTTTATACAGGCATCGAAGTCATCTAAGTTTTTAAGTGCAGTCTCTATATCTTTTTTTAAAATAGTCGGAATGTCAGTTCCGATTAAAATAACTTTTTTATATCCCATTTCAAAGGCTTTTTTAAATGCAAAATTCATTTTTTCTCCGAAAGGATAATCGCCTTGAGAAAAAATATTTTTTTCAAAGGCAAAAAAGTTTTTATTTTCTTCGTTTAATTTTTCAAACTCCGTTATGAATAACAAAATATCGGAAAAATCATTTTTGCAAACGGATATAGTATCCAAAACCATTGCTTTATGTATGTTTAAAACCAGATTTGTGTCAATATCTTTGCTAAGTCTTGTCTTTACTTTATTCTTTGACGGAAATCGTGTAAAAATTATAACAGCATATTCTTTCATAAAATCACCATATATACTTTAACATAAAATATGAAATGTTTAAAGTCATTTTTGGTAAAAACATTGTTGTATAAAAAGTTCTTATAATTGCATATAAATCCATAAAAAAATCTTATTTGAAAGAAGGTGAAAAATGATATATAATGTTAAGACAAAAATATATATTTAAGGAGTGTGTTTTTATGAATAACAATTATTTTGAAAAGAAAGATTTAGGCAATTTTGCAAATGGAGTTTTAGGGGAAGAGGCTAAAAAATTATGGGACGAATTTTTAAAATATTATGGAGATAGTACTTCAGATGGAGCTTTAACAAAAAGAGAAAAGGCACTTTGTGCATTAGCTGTTGCTTTTGCTACTCGTTGCCCTTATTGTATAGATGCATATACTCAAACTTTAATTTCAATGGGAGTAACTGAAGAACAATTAACAGAAGTTTTACATGTTGCATCTTCAATGCAAGCCGGTATAACACTTGTAAATGGTTTTACAATGAAAAACACTGTTTCAGAAATTAAATTATAGGAGTTGATAATATTTTTAATTTAATTAAAAGAAATTTTGAAGAAGAACAAGAACAGGAAGATGAAAAGATTTCATTTTCAAATACAATAGAATTTTCGAGAAAAGTTTTGGAATGTTTAAATTATATTCCAAAATTTTTTGAAAAAGTTGAAAATAAAAAATTTTTATATACTTCAAGTATGGATATAATGCAACTTAATATAGGAAAGATTTGTAATCTTGCCTGTAAGCATTGTCATGTTGAGGCAGGGCCTCATAGAAAAGAGTATATGAAAAAAGAGATTATGGACGATTGCTTATATGTTTTTAAAAAACATAATTTCAAAGTTATGGATATAACAGGTGGTGCACCTGAAATGATGCCTAATTTTGAATATTTAGTTGAGGAGTCTAGAAAGATTGCAAAAGAAGTAATTGTCAGAACGAATTTAACAATTTTATTAGATGAAAAGTATTCACATTTAATAGATTTTTATGCTAAAAATAGAGTTACAATTTTTTGCTCTCTTCCTTTTTACACAAAGGAAATTACCGACGGTGTAAGAGGTGTCGGAGTGTATGAGGACTCAATAGAGGTTTTGAAAAAATTAAATGCTGTGGGATATGGTAAAGAATTACCTTTGAATTTAGTTTACAATCCGGATGGTGCTTTTTTGCCTGATTCACAAGAAAGTTTAGAAACTGAATATAGAAAAAAATTGTTAGATGAATACGGAATTATTTTTACAAATTTATTTACGATAACTAATAATCCAATCGGTAGATTTGGTATGCGACTTTATAAAAAAGATAAACTTAAAAATTATATGCTTAAACTTTTTAACGCTTATAATGAAGATACAGTTGAGTTTTTGATGTGTAGAAATGAAATTAATGTATCTTATGACGGTTATATTTTTGACTGTGATTTTAATCAAGCATTAGATTTAAAGATAAATTCGGACAAAGTACATATTTCAGATTATAAAAATTGTGATTTTCCAAAGAGAAAAATCGCTCTTGGTAATCATTGCTATGGTTGTACTGCAGGGGCAGGTAGCTCTTGAGGTGGAGAAATTAGTTAGACGTGTTCTAAGGAGGAAAAATGAAATTAAAAAAATCTACGATTATAAAAATACTAATAGTTTTAGCCATTGTGCTGATATGTATTTTTGTTAAGCCGGTCAATGATAAGATAAAGGAATTTATTTTGTTATTTAAAGGCTCAAGTACAGACGAAGTTTTAGAAAATGTAAAGAAATATATTTTATCATACGGAAATTGGGCAATTTTCATTTCATTTATGTTAATGGTATTCCAATCAATCGCTGCACCTATTCCTGCATTTTTTATAACATTTGCAAATGCGGCTATATTCGGTTGGCAATTTGGAGCAGTTTTATCTTGGACAAGCTCAATGGCAGGCGCGATTCTTTGCTTTTACATTGCAAGATTTTTAGGAAGAGAAACTGCTGAAAAATTTGCAACAAAATTTGCTCTTGATGAGGTGGAAATTTTCTTTGACAGATATGGAAAATATACAATATTAATTGCAAGACTTTTGCCATTCGTTCCGTTTGACCCGATAAGTTATGCAGCAGGACTTACTTCAATGAGTGCTTGGAGTTTTATCTGGGCGACAGGACTTGGTCAATTACCGGCAACTATAATCTATTCATATATTGGTGGAACTTTAACAGGTGGCTCAAAAACTTTTGTTACAGGATTATTTATTTTATTTGCAGTTTCAATTTTGGTTTTCTTAATAAAGAAAATTTACAATGAAAAACATAAAAAAGCAAATTAGGAGAAGTTTTGAAAGAAGTAATAGATTATATAGAAAAAAATAAAAGTAAATTAGGAATTAATAACTATGAAATTACTTTTTTGCAACAGGGAGAATATAATATAAATTATCTTCTAAATACGGATAAGGGAAAATTCGTCTTAAGACTTAATTCAAGAAGTCAGATGAATTTACCAAATCAGATAAGATATGAGTACGACACTCTTAAGTTTTTAGAAAAATCTGGCGTTACACCAAAGGCCTATTATGTTGATGATTCTTCTGAAAAGTTATTAAACGGTGTTATTCTAATGGAGTATTTGGAGGGTAGGCCACTTATTTACGAAAAAGACGGAGAAGTTGCAAGTAATATATTTGTAAAAATTCATTCGCTGGATGTTTCTTCACATAGTGAATTTATCGTTGAAACAAATTTATTTCAAGATAGGATAAATGAGGCAAATTTTTGGCTTAAAGACGTTTTTTCAAGTAAAAAAGTAAGTGATGAACAAAAACACTTTTTTGATAAATTTTTAAATTACCTTGAAAAAAATAAAAGTGATGAAAAATATTTTGAACAAAATAGAATTTTATGTTTAAATAATACGGAAGTTAATTCCAATAATTTCATAATTGGAGATAGAGGTTATTTGATAGACTGGGAGAAAGCTGTTGTTTCAGACCCTTGCCAAGATATAACACATTTTGTAGTCGTTACAACGACAAAATGGAAAACGGATTATATTACAACAAGAGAATATGAAGATAACTTCTTCAAAAATTATGAAAGATTTTTAAATAAAAAAATAAATATTAAAGAAAGAGTAAATTTATATAAGCCATATATGTATTCAAGGGCACTTAGTTGGTGTATTAATGCTTATCTTGAATATCTTGATGAGGATAAGCTGATAAAAAATATGGATACTTTTGAAAAAGTAAAAGAATTTACAGATATTAATTTTATGAAAAATTTGTTAAAAGATTATTTTAACTAAAGTGATATTAATAGCCTCTGGATAGTAAAAGCCAAAGAGGCTATTTTTATAAAATATTCCATTTGAAAGAGTGAGATTTTTTTAGGAGAGTTTTATGGATAAAACAGGATTATTATTTTGGGGATTTTTAGTTGTTTATGGAATTTTTATGCTTATGATTTCCCCACAAAAAGTTTCGTTAGGTGGATTTTTTATCATTTAAAACAGTCAAAAATTGACTTTTTCTTCTGTATTTAGTATAATGATATGAATAAAATTGTAATTTTTTATAAGGAGAAGTGTTATGGACGAAAAAGAGATATTTTTGACTGCTGAGGGGTTAAAAAAATTAGAATTAGAATTAGAAGAATTAAAAACTGTTAAGAGAAAAGAAATAGCAGAAAAAATAAAAATTGCAAGAGATTTTGGAGACCTTTCTGAAAACTCTGAATATGATGAGGCTAAAAATGAACAAGCTCAAATAGAAGAAAAAATCGTAAAACTTGACAATATGATTGCTAATGCAAAAATAATTGAAGAGGTAGAGATAGATACCAATACTGTTAGTGTTGGAGCTACTGTTAGTTTAGTACAAGTTGCTACTAAGAAAAAAATGGAATATACAATTGTAGGTTCTGCTGAAAGTAATCCTCTTGAAGGAAAAATTTCAAATGAATCTCCGGTTGGTAGAGCTATTTTAGGAAAGAAAAAAGGAACTAAAGTTCAAGTTCAATTACCAAATGGAAATGTTGTAGATTATAAAATAGAAGATATAAAGAGAAATTAAGGAGTGATATAGTGGAAGAACAAAATCTAAATGAGATGCTTTTGGTTAGAAGACAAAAGCTACAAGAATTGATAGAAGCGGGAAAAGACCCACACGAAATTGAAAAGTTTGAAGATATAATTTATTCTAAAGAAATAAAAGATAATTATGAAAATTATGAGGGAAAAGTTGTTAGACTTGCAGGACGTATTATGACTAAAAGAGGTCATGGTAAAGTTTGTTTTATGGACTTGCAAGACTTTTCAGGAAGAATCCAACTTTTCAATAAGCTTGATGTTTTAGGCGAAAGCTATGAAGAAGTTAAGTCTTTAGACCTTGGGGATATTGTTGGTGTTGAAGGGGAAGTTTTCACAACTCATGCCGGAGAAATTTCTATTAGAAGTTCACAAGTTGTTTTACTTACAAAATCACTTCAACTTTTACCGGATAAATTCCATGGATTAAAGGACGTTGACTTAAGATATAGACAAAGATATGTTGATTTAATAGTAAATCCTGAAATTAAAGACGTTTTTGTTATGAGAAGTAAGATTATTTCTTCTATTAGAAAATATCTTGACAGCAGAGGCTTCTTGGAAGTTGAAACTCCAATTTTAAATACAATTGCAGGTGGTGCAAATGCAAGACCTTTCATCACTCATCATAACACTTTAGACATTGATATGTATTTAAGAATTGCCAATGAATTATACTTAAAGAGATTAATCGTTGGTGGTTTCGATAAAGTCTATGAAATGGGAAGAATGTTTAGAAATGAAGGAATGGATAAACTACACAATCCTGAATACACTGCGATAGAATTGTATCAAGCTTATGTTGATTATGAAGAAATGATGAGACTTTGCGAAGAAATGGTTTATACTGTTTGTATGGAAGTTGTTGGTAAATCAGAAGTTGAACTTCAAGGAAAAGTAATTGACTTTAAACCACCTTGGAGAAGAATTTCAATGGTTGATGCTGTAAAAGAATATGCAGGAATTGACTTTGAAACTATTTTAACTGACGAAGAGGCAAGAGCGATAGCTATTGAAAAGAGAATAGAAGTTACTGAAAATACAACAAGAGGAGAAATTATTTCTCTATTCTTCGAAGAGTTCTGTGAAGAATATATGGTTCAACCGACTTTTGTTACTAAGCACCCGGTTGAAATCAGTCCACTTGCTAAGAGAGACCCTCAAGATAAGAGATATACTCAAAGATTTGAGGCTTTTGTAAACTGTGGAGAAATTGCAAATGCATTTAGCGAATTAAATGATGCAATAGACCAAAAGCAAAGATTTTTAAAACAAGTTGAAGCCAGAGAAAATGGAGATGATGAGGCACAAATGATGGACTATGACTTTATCAATGCGCTTGAAATCGGACTTCCTCCAACTGGTGGTATGGGAATTGGTATTGATAGACTTATTATGTACCTTACAAATCAAGAAACTATAAGGGATGTTTTACTTTTCCCAACAATGAAACCTATGATTGAAAAAGATAGCGAATAGGAGCTTTTTATGAAGAAAAGAAATTTATTAGCACTTTGTTTAGTTTGTTTTTCTTTTGTTGGTTGCCAAAGTTTTCATACAGGCAAAGTCGTTATTGAAGATAATAAGACAACAGGAGAAAAAGTTACAAATGTTGAATATATAGTTGTTGATGAGTCCGATAAAGAATCTTTAATTAAAAATATTAAAGAGGGTAAAGGTGCTGTTATTGACAGAAGTAAAAAGAGTGCTGATTTAGATGATAATAACAGTGCTAAGATTACTACTGATTCTAACGAAAATAATAGTAACAACAGCAAAAATAACAATAGATAGGATAGTGATTTAATATATGAGAATAGAATTTTCTCCACCGGACATTAGCCAATTAGAGATTGACGAAGTTGTTGACGCTTTAAAATCAGGTTGGATAACTACCGGACCAAAGACAAAAAAATTAGAACAAGAGCTTTCAGTTTTAACAAATACAAATAAAACTGTTTGCTTAAATTCTGCAACTGCTTGTATGGATCTTACTTTAAGACTACTTGGAGTTGGAGCAGGAGATGAAGTTATAACTTGTGCATATACTTATACTGCATCTGCAAGTGTTATTGACCATGTTGGTGCAAAGATTGTTTTAGTTGACTGTAACAAAGAAGATAAGTTTATGGACTTAAGCGCTTTGGAAAATGCTATTACTGAGAAAACAAAGGTAATCATTCCTGTTGATTTGGCAGGGAAACCTTGTAAATACGATGAAATTTTTAAAATCGTAGAGAGAAAAAAAGCTTTATTTAAACCTAATAATAAACTACAAGAAAAAATCGGAAGAGTTATAGTTATGGCTGATGCTGCCCATTCATTTGGAGCTAAATATAAAGGGCAACCAAGTGGAAGTGTTGCAGACTTTACTTGTTTTTCATTCCATGCAGTTAAAAACTTTACAGTTGCCGAAGGTGGCTCTGTAACTTGGAATAAAAATTTAGGTTTAGATGATGAAGAAATTTATAGAGAATTTCAACTGTTATCTTTACATGGACAGTCAAAAGATGCTCTTTCAAAAATGAAACTTGGCGCATGGGAGTACGACATTGTCGCTCCGAACTACAAATGTAATTTAACAGATATCGCCTCCGGAATTGGACTTGCTCAATTAAAGAGATATGAGGGACTTTTGAAAAGACGTTTTGAAATTGTAGAAAAGTATAATAAAGGATTTGAAGGAACTAGAGTTAAACCTTTTGTTCACTTTGAGGACGGAAGAAATTCTTGTTGTCATCTTTATATCGTAAATATTGAGGGTGCGACTGAAAGCGAAAGAAATGAGATAATCACAAAAATGGCTGAAAAAGAAATTGCTACAAATGTTCATTATAAGCCATTACCAATGCATACTGCTTATAAAAACTTAGGCTTTGATATAAAAGATTATCCAAATGCTTATGAAAATTATAAGTCTGAAATAACTTTACCACTTCATACTTTATTAACTGATGAGCAAGTTGACTTTGTAATAGAGAGTTTGAAGGCGTTGGTGTAATTATGAAGATAAAAAAAGTTGTTATACCGACTGCCGGACTTGCAACAAGAATGTTCCCTGCAACAAAGGCTGTTCAAAAGGCGATGCTACCGATTTTTGATAAGCCAACTTTGCAATATGTTATTGAAGAAGCTTTAGATGCAGGAATTGACGAAGTAATACTTATTGTAAATGAAGATTATTTTACAATCGATAAACATTTTAATGTTCCGATTGATGAAAGAGTTAAGGCATCAAAAAATGTTTCTGAAAAAGATATAAAAACATTAGAAGAAGTTTTGAAATGCAAAATAAAATTCATTGTTCAAAAAGAACAAAAAGGATTAGGTCATGCAATTCTTTGTGCAAAAGAGGCTGTTAATGGGGAAGATTTCTGCGTCATTTTGGGTGATGTTATAATTGATTGTAAAGGGAAATCTTGTACAAGTAGGCTTGTGGATATTTATAATAAATATGATAAAACTGTAGTTGGTGTTGAATTTGTTCCTGACGAAAAAAGACATAACTACGGAATATTAGAAGGAAAAGAAATAGAAGATAATATTTTTGATTCTACAAGGCTTATAGAAAAACCGAATATCGATGAAACAAATTCTAATTTAGCAATGGTTGGAAGATATATTGTTAAAAATGAAATATTTGATATTTTAGATAATCAAAAAGCCGGTAAAAATGGAGAAATACAATTTACCGACTCATTAAACGAACTGACTCTAAAAGGAGAATTGCTAGGACATAGATTTGACGGAAAAACTTATGATGTTGGGAATAAAACCGGTGTTTTAATTGCAAGTGTTGAGTATGGTTTGAGAGATGAGTTAAATAGAGATTCTATAAAAGAATATTTAAAAAATTTGGTAGCATCAGATTTTAAATTGGGAGAGTAAAATGGCTAGAAAAATTTTTTTGATGATATTGGATATAATTGTAATTAATCTTTGTTACTATCTAGGTTTTCTATTAAAATTTGATTGGAAAATTCCTACTAGTTACTGGAATATGTATGTTAGGTGGATAGTTCCTATAATTTTAATAAAAATTATTATATTTGTATTGTTTGGACTTTATAGAACGATGTGGAGATATGCTGATTTTAAAGAGTTATTTAAAATTTTTATGGCCATAACCGTTGCAAATGTAGTTACAGGAATGTTTTTAATCTCAATGAATGTTGGATTTCCAAGAAGCGTTATAGCTCTTGTATTTGTAATAGATATGTTTTTTGTTACAGGAACCAGATACCTTTCACAAGCTAGAAAAAATTTAGTTTTTTCTATTCCGGTTGATAAGGTTAAAAGGGTTTTGATAATCGGAGCAGGAGATGCTGGAGTTTTAATGTTAAGTGAACTTAGAAAACATAAAGAGCTTGGATATAAAGTAGTTGCATTTATTGACGATGATAAAAATAAAATAGGAACTGAACTTTTGGGAATTCCTGTTATCGGAGGAAAAGAAAAAATTATCTCAGCTATAAGTGAATATAGGGTTGATGAGGTTATTTTAGCTATGCCTTCAGCTAGTAGAGAAGTTCAAAAGGATATTTCAGATATTTGTTCAAAACTTTCTATGAAGGTAAAAATAATTCCCGGAATGTATGAATTGATTGACGATAATAAGTTAAATGTAAGAGATTTAAGAGATGTTGAAATCGGGGATTTGCTTGGACGTGATGAAATTAAATTGGACCAAGAGATACTTAATGATTTCTTAGGAGATAAGACAATTTTAGTAACCGGTGGAGGAGGCTCTATTGGTTCTGAACTTTGTAGGCAAATAGCAAAATTCAATCCGAAAAGATTGATAATTTTGGATATTTATGAAAATAATGCCTACGAAATTCAAATGGAATTGTTAAGACATTATAAAGATTTGGACTTGGTTGTAGAAATTGAATCTATAAGAGATGCAGTTAGAATGGATATTATATTTGAAAAATATAAACCTAATGTAGTTTTCCATGCAGCTGCACATAAACATGTTCCACTTATGGAAAACAGTTCAACTTCTGCAATAAAGAATAATATTTTCGGAACTCTAAATGTTTTAAATGCCTGTGATAGACATGGCGTTGAAAAATTTGTTTTGATTTCAACAGATAAGGCTGTAAATCCAACGTCTGTAATGGGAACGACAAAGAGAGTTTGTGAAATGTTAGTTCAAACTTTTAATGAAAAATCAAAGACTGAATTTGTTGCAGTTAGATTTGGAAATGTTCTTGGCTCTAACGGTTCGGTTATTCCTCTTTTCATAAATCAAATAAAAGAGGGTGGACCTGTTACGGTTACTCATGAGGATATAATAAGATACTTTATGACTATTCCTGAGGCTTGTCAACTTGTATTACAAGCCGGAGCAATAGCAAAAGGTGGAGAAATCTTTATACTTGATATGGGTGAACCGGTTAAGATAATTGATTTGGCTAAGAATCTTATCAGGCTTTCAGGCTTTGAGCCTTATAAGGACATTGATATAAAGATTACCGGACTTAGACCGGGAGAAAAACTTTATGAAGAACTTCTATTAAATTTGGAAAATTCAGTAGCAACTGAGTATGAAAAAATATTTATAGAAAAACCGATAGTTCATGATGTAGAAGCACTAAAAGACGGTCTTGAAAGACTTGATAAAGTTAAAAACACTTTGGATAAAAAAGATATTACAGATATATTAAAAGATATGGTTCCAACATTTAAACCGGATTTGATAAATAAATAATATTTTGTTATAAAAACTTCGTTTAAAATTATTTTTTACGAAGTTTTTGTTTTAAGTGGATATTTATTTGTTAAATATTTTAAATTGACAAAAAGTAAAAAAAGTTGTAAAATAGTAATTGTGAGAAATCACGTTTAATTTTAAGGAATAATAATTTGATAATTGTAACTTGAAAATTTAATATGAGGAGGTGTGAAACTAATGCCAAAGGAATTTTTAATGATGCCTATTTTCTTGATTGTTGGTGCTGTTGTTGGCTATGTTTTTAGAAGAATGACTTCTGAAAAACTTATAAGCGGTGCCGAAAATCATGCAAAAAAAATTGTTGAAGATGCGGTTAAGGAGGCTGAAACTAAAAAGAAAGAAAAATTAGTTGAGGCTAAGGAAGAGGCGCATAGAATTAAACAAGAAAGCGATAAGGAAAATAGAGAAAGAAGAAATGAAATTCAAAAGTTAGAACGTCGTTTGATTACTAAAGAAGAAAATTTAGATAAGAAAAATGAAAATTTGGATAAGAAAAATGAACGTTTAAATAAAGAATTGAAAGCTTTAGAAGTTAAAGAAACTGAAATTGAAAAATTAGTTGAAAAACAAAAAGAAGAACTTGAAAGGGTTGCGAATATATCATCAGCAGAGGCTAAGGAAATTATACTTGAAGAAGTTAGACAAGCAAGTATAAAGGACGCTGCAAATATTATAAGAGAGATTGAACAAAATGCAAAAGATAATGCAGAAAGAAATGCCAGATATATTATTGGAACTGCTATTCAAAGATATGCAGCAGACCATGTTGCAGAATCTACGGTTAGTGTTGTAACTTTACCTAATGATGAAATGAAGGGTAGAATTATTGGTAGAGAGGGAAGAAATATAAGAACATTTGAAAGTTTGACAGGAGTAGATTTGATTATCGACGATACTCCGGAAGCTGTTGTTTTATCTTCTTTTGACCCTGTTAGAAGAGAGATTGCAAGACTTGCACTTGAAAAATTAATTAATGACGGAAGAATCCACCCAACTAGAATTGAGGAAATGATTGAAAAATCAAAACAAGAAGTTGAAAATAGTATTAGAATCGCAGGTGAAGATGCTTGTGATCAAACTAATATTCATGGATTACACCCTGAACTTATAAAACTTTTAGGAAGATTAAAATACAGAACTTCTTATGGACAAAATGTTTTAAAACATTCAATAGAAGTTGCTCATATGGCTGGAATGTTAGCTGCTGATATAGGAGCTGATGTTAAGATTGCTAAAAGAGGTGGTCTATTACATGATATAGGTAAGGCTATAGATCACGAAATGGAAGGAAATCACGTAGAATTAGGTGTTCAGATGGCTAAGAAATACAAAGAAAAACGTGAAGTTATCCATTGTATTGAAGCACATCATAATGATGTTGAACCTTCAACTGTTGAAGCACTTTTGGTGCAAGCAGGAGATGCTATCTCAGCTGCAAAACCTGGTGCTAGACGTGAATCAGTTGAAAATTATATTAAACGTTTAGAAAATCTTGAGGCTATTGCAAATTCATTCGAAGGAATTGAAAAATCTTTTGCAATTCAAGCTGGACGTGAAATAAGAGTATTGGTTAAACCGGAAATTCTTGATGAAGATAAGATGTTATTAACTTCAAAAGAAATAATTAAGAAAATACAAGAAGAACTTGAGTATCCCGGAACAATTAAAGTTAATTTAATTAGGGAAACAAGAGTTGTTGACTATGCAAAATAGTTTTTAAATTTGAAAATAAGAATGTTTATAGAAATATGAACATTCTTTTTTTGTGTAATTTTTTTGTTGATATTATTTATCCTTTGTGTTATATTTATTATAGTTACTATTATAAGGAGTAAATTATGAAAAGAGAAAAATTATCGATTTTAGGAATTGGACCTATTTATGTGGGTATTATAATAATCTTAACAAATATTTTGGTATTTTTACAAAATAAAGGATATTTCAAAAGTGGAATTGTTCCGTTTTTAAAAATTCCTTTTATGATTATAGGTATTGTATGTATGCTTGTTGGGATTGTACTTTGGGTCAGCGCTGTTTTTCAGTCAAAAATTTCAAGAAATGTAAAAGAGATGAAGTTAGTTACAACTGGAGTTTTTGCTTTTGTTAGAAATCCAATTTACTCTGCATTTATGTTTTGTTGTTGGGGAGCTAGTTTTATTTCAAATAATTTATATTTTTTGTTTACAATTCCGCTTTATTGGGGACTTTTAACTGTTTTGGTTAAGAAAACGGAAGAGGTATGGCTTAAAGAAATTTTTGGAGATGAATATATTGCTTATTGTAAAAGAGTCAACAGATGTATTCCTTGGCTTTCTAGACATACAAAATAGGAGGTTATATGAGTAATAATTATTTTGATGAAGTGGCTAAGGTTTGGAATACTAAAGAAAGAGAAAATCGTACCTTTACTATTTATGAAAAAATGTTTAAGTATTTAGGGGAAAATCTTAAAGAAAAAACGGCTCTTGAAATAGGCTCAGGCGATGGACTTTTGGCAACTTTGTTTTCTAAAGACTTAAAAGAGGTAGATTGCATGGATATGTCTTTAAAGATGAGAGAGGAATCTTTAAAGAGAATCAATGAAATGAAAATAGAAAATATAAGTATAAATGATGAAAAATTTTTAGAAAATTCAGATAAAAAATATGATTTTATTTATAGTTTAACTGCTTTTCATCATATTGTTGATGTTGATGCAGAGCTTAAATTGTTAAAAGAACATTTAAAAGATGATGGAAAAATCATTATAATGGATTTAGATACAGTTTCTCCAGATTTTCATAAAGATTTTCCAAACTTTGACGGACATGATGGTTTTTCAAGAGCGGAAATGGAAAATTATTTCAAAAATGCAGGATTTACTCCAACTAATTATGAAATATTGTGGAATGGAAGAAATGGGGAGATTGATTTTAGAATTTTCCTAATGGAAGGGAAAATTATATAAGAATTTTAAAATAGTGAATTTAATAAATTAGATATTTTAACGCAGTGGAAAAGTTTAAATATTTGACAAATTTAATTTTATATGATAAAATACAATAAAGTGTTATTTTGAATAAAATTAATTGATATATTTATTATGTAGGATGATTTTTATGAAGTGTAATAATCCTAAGAGGTATAAGAACAGAGATAAATAAATTTATTAGTTATTGTTTTAAGTTTTTTATAATTATATTTCGAATAAAGTTAGGAGATGAAGTCATGAAAAAATTCTTAAGATATATTTTAATTATTTTAATAGCTTTTTGTTTAAATTTTAGTAATAAAACAATTTTTGCTAGTGAAAATAATGAATATTCTCTTCAAGTTGAGAGAGGAGAGTATAGTGATGAGATTTTAGATTATATAAGAAATAATTGGGAAAATTTTTTTGGAAGAGATGAGTTAAAAAAATTTTTAGGTTCTGATATTATTGTTGGGGAACCTTATGGAATATATAGCGTTGATGAAGATAAGTTTATAGCTACTAAATTTCCTATTTATGTAAAAGGTAATTGTGTACAAGTGCTTGATGTTTTTGAGAATCCTAAAACAGGGAAATTGACATGGGCTGCGAGTACAGATAAAGATTTCATGAAAGTAATAGATGATTTAAATAAAAAAACTGGGAAATATAGATTTGAGACAAAGTATAGTTCTACTGGTGGTGCTGATACTCTTGATATTGTAAAAATTGAAGAACAAGGTTTTAGAAGTTTTAAAGATGCCATATATTCTGATATAAGTAAGCCTTTGTTAAAAATAAAGGTTAGAAATATTAACGAGAAGCCCGCTTTAAGATCTTCAAATTATCCTGTAGAAAAGATTTTGCCCATGGATCTAAAAAAATCTCAAGATAATAAACCTTGGTGTGTAGCTTATGTGGTGCTAGGATTTTATCTTATGAATTTTCTAAAGATATTAGGGCTAGAGATATAATGGATGAAATATGTAATTATAGAATGATTTATGCTGGAGGTAGAAATTTTAATAACCCCAAAGGTTTTCGTGCTATGGTTGTGTATGGGTATGAGAAAGATAAGTACTATTGGAATCCTTGGGGAGAATCAGGATTAAAAAGTTCTATGGATTAAAATATTATGAAAACAAGAAATGGTAAAATGTATGATTGGATAGATTCAATTAGAAATTTTAATTGGAATTAAATTAAAAGGTTATGCCCGCGCATAACCTTTTAAAATACTTATTTTTTTACGCCTGTAACATTAAATGTTCCGTCTTCGTTTTTATAGCCTGAAATTTTAAATTTGTCATTTTCTTTTGCGAAGATTAAATCGTTTGAAACTGAAACTCCGGCGATATATATTAAATTATCTTCTTTGGTTGTAAAGTAGAAGAATGTGTTTCCTTCAATGTTTACGGCTTTTATTTCCTTAATTGTTCTTTCGACTGCAGAATTGTTATCTACACTCGGGTCGATTAAGTCTGCGTTTAATTTGTTGTAGTTTTTAACTACTTCGTTTATATCGCTACCGACTGCAACGCTTTGATATTTTTGTGCATCTATAAGTGCAAAAAGTTTTGTAAGTTCTGCACCGTCTTTTAAGCTCATAAAATATGTCGGTCTGTTATTTAAGTTTATTAGAATAGGGAATGTTGAAGAATATCCTTTTTCTTGAACGCTACCCTTTGCACTTTCCATAACTGAAAATTCTTCTGCTGATGAAACAGGATAGAATTTTGTTTCCTTCGTTCTCATATTTACAAGTACAAAACCTATATTTGATTTGTCGGAAAGAACGGAAGTTATACCTGTATAGAAATAAATATCTTCTCCGATAGAAAGATAATTATATCCTTTAGTCGGCTTTGTAACACCTGTTTGCTTTATATATTTATTTATAAAACCATTTTTGTAAACACCGTTATAAGTTAATTGTTCTTCAATCATTTCTGCAGGATAAACTCTATCCACCCAAGCAGGAACATCTTTTTTATCATATTCCTTAATTTCTCCGGAATTTGCATCTACGATTAAAACCTTGTTAACATCCATACCTCCTACTAAATTAATTGTAGGTTTAAGAACGGATGCAACCCAGAAAGGATTGCCTTCATCATCTATTTCAAAATTTATTTCTCCGATTATATAAGTCGGTCTTTTAAGACGAATATGTCTTTTTATATTTCTATTAAATTTATCTGAAAAACTGTAAAAAATAGGCTTTTCAAGTTTTACAAGTTTTGTATCTTGACTTGCCATATCAACAGAAACATAGTGTCCAAGACCCTTTGATTGGTTTACAAACCATTTAACAATTCCCGAATAAGTAAGAGGAGTTACCCTAAAAGGCTTGCCCTTAATATTTATTTGTGGATATGTCGGGTCAATGTCGTATTGTGAAACTAAATCTCCACCGATTTCTCCAAGTTTTCTTGAGCCCAATCTTTCGGCAGTTGATTTGTCAACAACCGGAATTTGATTAAAGTTTATAGGCTTTACGTCGTCTTTAAAAATTCCTTCTTGTTTGTTTATTAGAGCAGAATATTTTTTTGCATTAAAAACCGGAGAAGATATTAAAAATGCAAAACCATAAAATCCTACTGATATTCCCAAAACATATAGTAAAATTTTTCTAAGACTTTTACTAAATTTATCATTTATATTTTTTATATCTTCCAACATACTTGAAAAAATAACAAAGCTAATTGCAATAATTCCAAGAAAAAAGTAAAAAGAAATATGTCTAAAATTTATTATTGGTAATGCTATATAAAAATATATAGAAGAAACCAAAATCATAAAAATCAAACTCGGTAAAAAAACAGAGCCGTTTGTTTTAACTTTTTTTCTTTGATGAGATTGGAAAAAATTTTCTTTATTTTCAGGTTCGTTTTCTTTATCTACTTTTTCAAATTCTTCTTTGATAGAAGAAAAAAATTTATTTATAAAAAAATTCATAAAATTACCTCCTTATTTATTTTATCATATTTTCATTTTGATAAATTTAAATAGGTAAATATGATGAAATAAATATTCTTTTACACAAGAATCGTAAATTCATATTTATTTTATCATAAATTAATAAAAAAATATATACCATATCTTTTTAAGAGTATAATTTTTTTCTTGAAAAATATTATTAAAAGTTGTATAATTTTATTGGCGACGTAAACGTCTTTAAATATAAATAAATCTTTAAATTATCTTGCTAAACTATATTTAATTGATTATTGTTTTATGAAAATAATTGTTCTTTATTGACTATTTTTAATAATAAATATCGACAAGAAGTAAAATAAATTTTGTGATGTAACTAAAATTTATAATCTTTTTTATATTTAAGTGCTTTATCTGTTCACATTTCTTTTTTTATATGTTACAATATATGTGAGAAAATTTTGGAGGAAAGTATTGAGTAGAGAAAAGATATATGTAAAGAACCATTATAGATATGATGCGATATTTATATTTTCTATTTTAGCAATGTTAATTGGATTGTTTTTTGATAGTCCTAAAGAAATTTTAGATGGTTACATTAAAATTTTACAATCACCGAGTCATTTGCTTACAGACTATATGTCAGTAGGGGGGATTGGTGCGACATTTTTGAATGCCGGAATGCTTATGTTGTTGGCATCTTTTGTGTTGTGGAGAAGAAAGCAATTACTAACAGGGCCAATCATAGCTGCTCTTTTTACACTTTTCGGATTTTCTCTTTTTGGGAAAAATTTATTTAACACAATTCCTATAACTTTTGGTGTTTATCTTTATGGTAAAATCGAGGGATTGAAATTTAATACTTTGACTATGAACAGTTTGTTTGGTACTGCTCTAGGGCCTGTTGTAAGTTATATTTGTTTTGGTATTGGATTGCCTTTTGTCAAAGGTTTTTTAATTTCGTATGCCGTTGGTATTTTGATTGGAATGGCTATTCCTGCTCTTTCGGCGTCGTTTTTACGTTTTCATCAAGGTTATAGTTTATATAATATCGGTTTTACTTGTGGTGTTATAGGACTTTTTATTCAAGGTATTTTTAAATCTTTTTATTTGGAAGTAAAAAATGTAAATATAGTTAGTAAAGGAAATCTACAAATAGCGATTATAATGTACATATTTTTCTTTATAGTTTTTGCTCTAGGTTTTTATTTAAACGGTTTTAGTTTTAAAAACTTGGGAAATCTTTTAAAGAATAGTGGTAGGGCTCCATCTGATTTTGGGAATATTTATGGTAGGGGTGTCAGTATGATTAATATGGCAACTCTTGGAATTATATATACTACCTATGTTTTACTTATGAATCAGCCTTTAAACGGTCCAATTCTTGGTGGAATTTTTACTGTTTTCGGGTTTGGAATTTTCGGTAAACATATCAAAAACGTATTGCCAATTCTAGTTGGAACATTAATTGCCTACTTTTTGAATATTTATGATCCACATAGTGTTTCTGCAACTGTTACGATTTTGTTTGCTACAAACTTAGCTCCTGTTGCAGGGGAATATGGAATATTTGCCGGAATGGTTGCCGGTTTTTGCCACGTTTCCATTGTTTCAAGTGTAGGACTTCTTCATGGAGGTTTGAATCTTTATAATAATGGTTTCTCCGGTGGATTTGTTGCCGCAACTTTAGTTCCGATTTTTGAGGCAATTAGAAATTCTAGATTTTTTGATGAAAAGGGAGAGTAATTGTTTTGAATACTATAAAATACGAAGAAAATTGTGCTAAATTAATTGTTAGTGGACTTGTTCATTACTATTTTAGTAAAAGAGTTCAAGATTTAAGAATAGATTTTAAGATAAAAAAAGATTCTTTAGTTGTTATTGCTGAAGGAAATGTTAAGATAAAGCCTGAGGACTTGGAAGAGTTAAACAGAATTTCAAATTCTGTAAGACTTCCGGAGTTTGAAAATTATTACGATACTTTAGTTGGGGTTGGTAGCACCGGTTGTGATAGTTCCAATATAGATACTTTGGGTTCTATGGTTGATGAGGCTATTGTTTCTTATTCTGAAAACGGACTATTGACGATTTTATTAGTTAGAAATTTTTAAACCTTTAATATTTGAAGGTTGTACATATTCAGTTTATTTGTCTTGCCCTTTGGGTATTAACAAATAAGCTGAGCTTAAATACTTATTATAAGGGGTAGATATATATGAAAATATTAGAGGTTAAAAATCTTCATGTTAATGTTGGAGATAAAGAAATTTTAAAAGGTATCGATTTGGATATTTTTGAGGGAAAAGTTCATGTTATTATGGGACCTAACGGTGCCGGTAAATCAACACTTACTAACTCAATTATGGCACATCCGAAGTATGAAGTTACAAGTGGAGATATAATCTTTAAAGGAGAAAATATAAACGAATTAAGAGCTGACGAAAGAGCAAAACTTGGTATGTTTATGTCTTTCCAAAATCCTGAAGAAGTTCCCGGAGTTACTGTTTCTAATTTCATTAGAGCATCAAGAATGTCAATAACAGGAGAAAAAGAAAGTGTTGTTGAATTTCAAAGAGAACTTGAAGAAAAGATGGAAAGCTTAACTATGGATACAGCTTATTCTCAAAGATATTTGAATGTCGGTTTTTCCGGTGGAGAAAAGAAAAAGGCAGAAATTTTACAAATGGTTATGTTAAATCCTTCATTTGTAATGTTAGATGAAACTGATTCAGGTCTTGATATTGATGCTGTTAGAATTGTTTCTGAAAATGTTGAAAGATTTAAAAACGAAAATAAATCTATTTTGATTATAACTCACCATAGAGCGATTTTATCAAGAATTAAACCGGATTATGTTCACGTTCTATACAATGGAAAAATAGTTAAAACATCTGACGCATCTTTGATTGATAAAATTCAAAATGAAGGTTATGCTTGGATTGAACAAGAGGTGTAGTTATGACATCAGAAAGAAAAAAAACACAAGTAGAGGAAATGGACAGAGGTGTCTATGATATAAAAAACGAGGTAAGATATTATTCAAAAACTGAAAAAGGCTTGACTCGTGATATTGTTATGCAAATTTCTAAGGAGAAAAATGAACCTGAATGGATGCTGGAATTTAGACTTAAAGCATTAGAAGTTTTTGAAAATTCTAAAAATCCAAATTGGGGACCTGATTTATCTCCTGTTGATATAAATGAAATTACAACTTACATTCGTCCTGATGCAAAGATGAGTGAAGATTGGAATGAGTTACCTGAAGATATTAAGGGGACTTTTGATGCACTTGGTATTCCTGAGGCTGAATACAAAAGAGAACTTTCAGGTGTTGGAGCTCAATATGATAGTGAAGTTGTTTACCACAGCTTAACTGAGAAAATGAAAAATCAAGGAGTTATCTATACAGATTTTGAAACAGCTGTAAGAGAATATCCTGACATAATAAAAGAATATTTTATGACTTGTATAAAACCTGAGGACCATAGATATGCTGCATTACACTATGCAGTTTGGAGTGGTGGCTCTTTCGTTTACGTTCCTAAGGGAGTGAATGTTAGTATCCCATTACAATCATATTTTAGACTTAATGCTCCTGGAGCCGGACAATTTGAACATACTTTAATTATTATTGAAGAAGGTGCATATTGCCATTTCATTGAAGGCTGTTCTGCACCGAAATACAATGTATTAAATGTTCACGCCGGTGCTGTTGAGCTTTTTGTAAAGAAAAATGCAACTTTAAGATATTCTACAATAGAAAACTGGTCAAGAAATATGTATAACTTAAATACAAAGAGAGCCATTGTTGATGAAAACGGAACTATTGAATGGGTTTCAGGTTCATTTGGCTCAAAGGTAAGCTTGTTATACCCTATGAGCGTGTTAAGAGGAGAAGGCGCAAAGAGTGAATTTACAGGAATAACTTTTGCTGGTAAAGACCAATATCTTGATACCGGAGCAAAAGTAATTCATGCAGCTCCAAGAACAAGCTCATCAATCAATTCAAAGTCTATCTCTAAAGGCGGAGGAGTTGCGATTTACAGAGGACTTGTAAGTGTTAAACCAAATTGTCCGGGATGTAAATCAACTGTAACTTGTGAATCTTTAATGTTAGACCAAGAATCTCAGTCAGATACAATTCCGGTTATAGATATTCAAACTTCAGATATTGACTTAGGACATGAGGCGAAGATTGGTAGAATTGATGATGATGTAATCTTCTACCTAATGAGTCGTGGTATTCCTGAAGAAGAGGCAAAAGCTATGATTGTTAGAGGCTTTGCTGAACCTATTGCAAAGGAATTACCTTTGGAATATGCAGTTGAAATGAATGCTTTGATTAATCTTGAACTTGAAGGAACTATTGGTTAGGGGGTGTCTGTATGAGAGGAAATTTTATACCAAGTAATACTTGGAACAAGGCGAGAGTTAATAATACAGAGGTAACACTACCTAATTTAGAGCCAAAGGCTTATTCATTAATGAATTGTGAAAAGAAAAATCTTGATTTTTCTTATGAAGAATTTTCATTTTCTAAAGAATTAACTGAAACTTTAAAAGTTTTTAAAAATTTAGAAATGGATTTTGTTTCAACTAAAGATAATGCTCTAAATAAAGTTGTTGAGTTGGAATTAAATAAAGAAAATAATCAATTAGTTGATATTATAAAGATAAAGGCTTGTGAAAATTCAACTTTAAATTTAAACTTGGACTATTTTACAAAAGAAAATTTTGAAGGCTTTAGACATTCAATCATTGAAGTTGAGGCGGGAAAAAATAGTAATGTAAAAATTTGTATCTCTCAAAGATTTTCTTTAGATGTTTTGAGTATTCAAAGTGTTTACTACAAAGTTAAAGAGGGAGCAAATGTTGAATTCGTTCAAGTAGATTTAGGCGGTAGAGGAAACTATGTTTCTTATATAGGCGACCTTGTTGAAAAAGATTCAAATGTTAATGTCAGTTCAATATATTTTGGTAAGAAAGAACAAAAATTAGATTTTAATTATATTACAAATCAAAGAGGAAATTCTACAAAATACGCTTTAGTTGTTAAAGGAGCTTTAACTGATAAGGCAGAAAAAATTTGTAGAGCGACTATCGACTTCAAACGTGGCTCATCAAAGTCAAAAGGATCAGAACAAGAGTATGTAACATTACTTTCTGATGATATAAGAAATGTTGCAGTTCCAATCCTACTTTGTACTGAAGATGATGTTGAAGGACTTCATGCAGCAAGTGCAGGAAAAATTGATGAAGATATATTATTCTACATTATGAGTCGTGGATTTAGTGAGTCAGATGCTAAGAGATTAATCTTAGAATCACAATTTGCCGAAGTTATCGACTTAATAGATAATGAAGAAGTAAGAAAGAGAGTTTATACAACTTTAGCAGAAAAACTTGCGGAGGTATAATATGACTAAAACTGTTCTTGAAATTAGAAAAGATTTTCCATATTTAAACGAAGAAAAAGTTGGTAAAAAAGTTATTTATCTTGACAATGCAGCCACAAGCCAAAAGCCACAAGCTGTTATTGATACCATAACAAATTATTACTCATATCAAAATGGAAGTCCTCACAGAGGTAGTCATTACCTTAGTATGTCTGCGACTGAAATTTATGAGGGAACTAGAAAGAAAGTTAAAAATTTTCTTAATGCAAAGAGAACTACTGAAATAATTTTTACTAAAAATGCAAGTGAGGCACTTAATTTAGTCGCTTATGCTTATGGACTTAAAAATTTACAAAAAGATGATGAAATAATGCTTAGCATTATGGAGCATCATAGTAATTTATGTACTTGGCAATTTTTAACTGAAAAAACAGGTGCTAAACTTAACTATATTTATCTTGATGAAGATTTTCAACTTGATATGAAATCTTTTGAAGAAAAAATTTCAAAAAAAGTAAAATTAGTTTGTATAACTTGTGCATCAAATGTAGTTGCTACAATGCCTGATGTTAAAAAAATCGTTGAAATTGCTCATAAAAACGGAGCAAAAGTATTGCTTGACGCATCACAAATTGTTGCACATAAAAAGCTTGATGTTCAAGAATTGGACGCAGATTTTCTAGTTTTTTCCGGACATAAAATGCTTAGTGCAATGGGTGTAGGCGTACTTTATGGAAAATTTGAAGTTTTAAAAGAAATGAATCCATTCCTTTTTGGTGGAGATATGATAGAATATGTTTATGAAGATTATTCAACTTATCTTTTACCTGCCGGTCGTTTTGAGGCGGGAACACAAAATGTTGG
Source organism: Parvimonas sp. KA00067 (assembly GCF_001553085.1). Taxonomy (NCBI): domain Bacteria; kingdom Bacillati; phylum Bacillota; class Tissierellia; order Tissierellales; family Peptoniphilaceae; genus Parvimonas; species Parvimonas sp. KA00067. The sequence continues at coordinate 174,116 of NZ_KQ960152.1, forward strand.
GGCAGTTGCATCACTTGGAACAGCTATCGACTATTTAGAAGAAATTGGATTTGAAAATATAGAAAAGATAGAAAAAGAACTTATGGATTTTGCTTTTGAAGAAATGAAAAAGTTAGATTTTGTAAAGACTTATACTACAACAAAAGAGAATAGATGTCCTGTAATAGCTTTTAATGTAAAAGATGCACATCCTCATGATGTTTCTTCAATACTTGACAGTTTTGGAATTGCAATAAGAAGCGGACATCATTGTGCAGAGCCTTTGCATAGATATTTGAATGAAAATGCAACTTGCAGAGTAAGTTTTTCTTTCTATAACACTAGAGAAGAAGTAGAATATTTCATTGAAAAACTAAAAGAAGTAAGGAGAATATTACATCTTGGACATTAGAGAAATTTATACGGAAATAATAACAGAAGAAAGTAGAAATACTAAAAATAAGAGATACTTACAACACCCAACTCACGAAGAAAAAGGACATAATCCTAGTTGTGGAGATGAAATTACATTACAACTTGACATTGAGGACGGAATCATAAAAGATGCCTCTTATGTTGGAGTTGGCTGTGCTATTTCTCAAGCATCAACATCACTTATGATTGACTTAGTAAAAGGAAAGAGTTTAGACGAGGCAAAAGAGCTTTGTGAAACATTCTTGGCTATGATTACAGAAGGCCTTGAGGGAGATGAGCTTAGAAAGCTAAAAGATGCAATAGCTCTTCAAAATATTTCTACAATGCCTGCAAGAGTAAAATGTGCAGTTCTTGCTTGGCATACATTAAAAAATATAATAGAGGCTAACTAAATAAGGTCGTAGCTCTTTTGAGTTACGACTTTTTTGGATTGTGGAGGGTATATGAGAATTTTTTTCATATTATATTTACTTTTGGGTAGTTTGTTAAACAACTATAAATTGTTGATTTTTATAATTTTTATAATAAATTTAATATCTTTTACAATATTTTATATTGATAAAAGAAAAGCTATAAAAGGCAAGAATAGAATTTCAGAAAATAGCTTATTATTATCAGCTTTTTTGTTCGGCTCTATCGGTGCTTTTCTATCCATGCAAATATTTAGACACAAAACTCAAAAATTAAAATTTAAAATTTTAGTTCCGTTGTTTTTTGCTTTGCAAGTGGTATGTATATATTATTTATATAAATATATGATTTAGGTGATGCTATGAGGAATATTAGATTTTATACAGAAAGATTGAATATAGCAGATATGCAGTTTTCCGATTGTGATTACGCAGCGAAAGAATGGGGAAATGAAATATCCGGAAAATATATGTGTGATCCATTTTACAAAAATGGAGAAGAACTTAGAGATATATTGAAAGATGAGTTGGAAAATTCGAAAAAATGGACTGACGATTTCTATTTTTCAGTTTTTAAAAAAGAAAATGATGAAATAATAGGAACTGCTTGTGCTTTTGAAGTTGAAAAGAGTAAGAAAATATGGGGCATAGGATATTCGATAAAGCTAACTGAATGGAATAGAGGTTATGGAACAGAACTTGTTAATGGTTTGTGTGAATTCTTAAAATTATATAATGCAGAAATTATAAACACATTAGTTGCAAAAGAAAATATTTCATCTCTGAAGATTTGTTTTAAGAATGGATTTGAGATTTTTAAAGAAACTGAATTTATTAAATCAGGAACGGATATAAAATATTCAGCATATGAACTTAGGAAAAAATTATAATAATATTTTTTTAAAACACAGTAATCAGTATTGACAAATTTCATTTACAAGTATAGAATTAAGGTGTAAGAGTAGAGAGATAATTTATTTGATTTTATATTAGTATAATGACATTGATGTAATATAAGGAGGTCTTTATATGTCTAATTCAGAAATAACAATTTTGGCATTAATATCTATACAATGTTGTGCAATTGTATTTTCTATTTATAGTGCGGAGAAAACAATTAAGAAAAATAATGAAGAAATGTTCTCAAAAATAGATGAATTAAATAATACAATAAAAGAACTGGAGTCAAAGTTCGAAAATAAATAAAAAAATTAAAGGAAGTGATAAAAATTACTTCCTTTTTTGATTCTGAAATTAAATTAAAATTTATCTTTAAATAAATCGTATAAATTAAAGGCTATTGCTATTGCCATACAAGTAATTGTAATAGTGGAAAGGTTGTTGAAATCAAATATAATTAAAAATACTAATAAAGTGGTTACTAAATAATTCATCCATTTTTTTCTCATAACTGCCTCCTTTAGATTAATATTAAATAGTAATTTATTGAACTATATTATACCATAATATAGTATTTAATTAAAGTATTCATAATATGAAATTAAAATGATCAGGTTCAAAGGTCAATTTCTGCCTAAAAAATGAAAAAATTTCAAAAAAAGGCTTTACATTTTACAGAAAATCTGGTAAAATTTAAAGATAATAATGTAATAGTGGGATAATATGTATTTTTATCTTTTTTAATTTTTCAAAGGGGTGAAGTTTTATGACACATACTGAAAAGTATGGAATCACAGAAAGGGTTAGTTACTCAAAGATTCAAAATGTTTTGGATCTTCCAAACTTAATTGCTATTCAAACTGAGAGTTATGATTGGTTTATTAAGCAAGGTATTAGAGATGTTTTTGACGATGTTAGTCCAATCAGAGATTATTCTGAGGCTATGAAGTTGGAATTTTTAAATTATCGTTTAGAAAACGCTCCAAAATATTCGGAACAAGAATGTAAGGATAGGGATATGAACTATTCTACACTTCTAAAGGTTGATGTTCGTTTGACAAATAATAATACCGGAGAAGTTAAGGAACAAGAAGTTTTTATGGGTGAAATTCCTTTAATGACTGACAATGGAACTTTTATCATCAATGGTGCTGAAAGAGTTATTGTAAGTCAGCTTGTTAGAAGTCCGGGCGTTTATTATGGTGAAGAAATTGATAAGTCTGGTAATAAACTATTTTCTTCAACAGTTATTCCTAATAGAGGTGCTTGGTTAGAATATGATACTGATACTAATGGTGTTGTTAGTGTTCGTATCGACAGAACTAGAAAATTACCTATAACAACTATGATTAGAGCGTTGTTATATGAAACAAATGAAGAAATGATTGAAAACTTCGGAGATATTAAAGAACTTCATACTACTTTGGAAAAAGATATATCAAAGAGTTATCAAGAGGCTATTCTTGAAATTTATAGAAAGTTAAAACCGGGAGACCCGGCAACTGTTGAAAGTGGAGAAAGTTTATTACATAATTTACTTTTTGACCCAAGAAGATATGACCTTGCAAAAGTTGGTAGATATAAATTCAATAAGAAATTAGCTTTAAGAAATAGATTAGTTGGAACTATTTTAGCTGAAGATATTTTTAAGACAGATAAATTTGGCGAAATGGAAAAAATTGCAAGTGTTGGAGAATATATTTCAGAAGAACTTGCTGAAAAAATTGAAAATGCAGGATATAAGAGAGTTCACGTTAAGGTTGAGGATAAGGAAATTATCGTAACCGGTAACCACTTTGTTGATATTAGTGCGTTTGAATTAGGTTTTGATATCAAATGTAACGGACTTTCAGAAAAAATTTACTATCCTGTTATGATGGAAATTTTAGAGTCTGCATCAGAATATGAAGGCGAAGAATATGAAACACAAGTTAAGAGAGCTGTTAGAAATAGAGTTAAAGAACTTTCTCCAACTCATATAACTCGTGATGATATTGAGGCTACTGTAAGTTATGAATTTAACTTATTCTATGGTCTTGGAATTTGTGATGATATTGACCATTTAGGAAATAGAAGAGTTAGAGCTGTTGGAGAGCTTTTACAAAATCAATTTAGAATTGGTTTGTCAAGAATGGAAAGAGTTGTTAGAGAAAGAATGTCAACTCAAGACCCTGACTTAGCAACTCCGCAAGGTTTAATCAATATTAGACCTCTTGTTGCGTCTTTAAAAGAGTTCTTCGGTTCTTCACAGTTATCACAATTTATGGACCAAAACAATCCACTTGCAGAACTTACTCATAAGAGAAGATTATCAGCATTAGGACCTGGTGGTCTTAGCAGAGATAGAGCGGGATACGAAGTTAGAGACGTTCATGAAAGCCACTACGGAAGAATCTGTCCGATAGAAACTCCTGAAGGTCCAAATATCGGTCTTATTACTTCTCTTACAACTTATGCAAGAGTTGATGAATATGGATTTATAGAAACTCCATATCGTGTTGTAAATGACGGAATTGCTACAAAGGATATTGTTTATTTAACTGCAGATGAAGAAGATGAAGTTATTATCGCTCAAGCTAATGAGCCACTTGATGAAAATGGTCGTTTTGTAAACGAAAGAGTTAGTGGTCGTGGTATTAATGGCGAAAATGATATTTATCCAAGAGATATGATTCAACTTATGGACGTTTCTCCACAACAAATTGTATCTGTAGGTACTGCGATGATTCCTTTCCTTGAAAACGACGATGCGACTCGTGCGTTGATGGGTTCTAACATGCAAAGACAAGCAGTGCCACTACTTGTTACTGAGGCTCCTGTTGTAGGAACTGGTATTGAGTATAAAGCTGCAAGAGATAGTGGTGTTGTTATTATTGCTAAAAATTCAGGAATTGTTACTAAAGTTGATAGTGATGAAATTCATATAAAAAGAGATTTAGATAATGTTGTTGATAAGTATAGATTACTTAAATTCAAACGTTCAAACCAAGGTACAACAATTAACCAAAGACCTATTGTAAATGAAAATGACAGAATTAAAGCTGGAGATATCATTGCTGATGGGCCTTCAACTGAAAATGGAGAAATTGCACTTGGTAAAAATATTTTAATGGCATTCATGAACTGGGAAGGTTATAACTACGAAGATGCGATGCTGTTAAATGAACAACTTGTTATAGATGATATTTTAACTTCATTGCATATTGAAGAACATGAATGTGAGGCTCGTGAAATTAAATTAGGCTCTGAAGAAATCACAAGAGATGTTATAAATATCGGTGAAGATATGAGAAAGAACTTAGACGAAAATGGTATCATCAGAATTGGTGCTGAAGTTAATTCAGGAGATATTTTAGTTGGTAAAGTATCACCTAAGGGAGAAACTGAGTTAAGTGCTGAAGAAAGACTTTTAAGAGCAATCTTTGGAGAAAAGGCTCGTGAAGTTAGAGATACTTCTTTAAGAGTTCCTCACGGAGAAACTGGTATAGTTGTAGATGTTAAATGTTATAGCAGAAAAAATGGAGATGAATTACCACCTGGAGTAAATGAAGTAGTTAGAGTTTATGTAGCTACAAAGAGAAAGATTAATGTAGGGGATAAAATGTGTGGTAGGCATGGTAATAAAGGGGTTATTTCAAGAATTATGCCTCAAGAAGATATGCCATTCTTACCTGACGGAACTCCATTACAAATAGTTCTTAATCCACTAGGGGTACCTTCTCGTATGAACATTGGACAGGTGCTTGAAGTTCATTTAGGACTTGCAGCTAAAAGACTTGGTTGGAAAGTTGCTACACCGGTATTTGACGGAGCAAGTGATTTTGATGTACTTGATGCGTTAAGACTTGCAGGTTGTCCTGAATCCGGAAAGATAAGACTTAGAGATGGTAGAACTGGAGATGAGTTTGACAATCCTGTAACTGTTGGTTATATGTATATGTTAAAACTTCACCACTTGGTTGATGAAAAAATTCACGCAAGGTCTATCGGACCATACTCATTAGTTACTCAACAACCGCTTGGTGGTAAAGCACAATTTGGTGGACAAAGATTCGGAGAAATGGAAGTTTGGGCGCTAGAGGCGTACGGAGCAAGCCATACTCTACAAGAAATGCTTACTGTTAAGAGTGATGATATTGTAGGTAGAGTTAAGACTTATGAATCAATCGTTAAGGGTGTAAATATTCCTGAACCAGGTATTCCTGAATCATTTAAAGTTCTTATGAAAGAATTACAATCATTATGTTTAGATGTTAAACTTATTGATGAAGAGGGCGAAGAAATTAAACTTAGAGAAAATTCTGATGAAATAAAAGCTCAACTTGTTTTAAATGAAGAATATGAAAATGAAGAAGAGGAAGAAGAATTCGACTTTGATTCATTCTATGAAAAATCAAGTGGAAATGAAGAAGAATTTGACGGTTTTGACCTTAGCTTTTTAGAAGATAAAGATGAAAAAGGAAAGAACAGTCCAAAAGAAGAAAAAGAAGAAATATTTATAGAAGAAGATATTGAGCAATAACATAGAGGAAGGGAGTGAACTCCTTGTTGGAATTAAATAATTTTGATGCAATGAAGATTGGCTTGGCTTCACCTGATAAAATTAGAAGTTGGTCAAGAGGAGAAGTTAAAAAACCTGAAACCATAAATTATAGAACATTAAAACCGGAAAGAGATGGACTTTTCTGCGAAAAGATTTTTGGACCGGTTAAAGACTGGGAATGTAATTGTGGTAAATACAAGAGAATAAAATACAAGGGAAATGTATGTGAAAAATGTGGAGTTGAAATCACAAAATCTAAAGTTAGACGTGAAAGAATGGGTCATATAGAACTTGTTGCTCCGGTTTCTCATATATGGTATTTCAAAGGAATACCTTCAAGAATGGGACTTATATTAGATATGAGTCCTAGAGCACTTGAAAAAATATTATATTTTGCAAATTATGTTGTACTTGATGCAAAAGACACTGACCTTTATGTTAAACAATTATTAACTGAAGGTGAATATGGTGAGGCTTGTGAAAAATTCGGTTCTGAAAATTTCAGAGTTGGAATGGGTGCTGAGGCTGTTAAAGAACTTTTGGAAAATATTAATTTAGATGAGCTTTCAGAAGAACTTAAAAAAGGTCTTGTAGATGCAACAGGTCAAAAGAAAATCAGACTTTCAAGAAGACTTGAAGTTTGTGAGGCATTTAGAAAATCAGGAAACAGACCTGAATGGATGATTATTGATGTTGTTCCTGTAATTCCACCTGATTTAAGACCTATGGTACAACTTGAAGGTGGAAGATTTGCAACTTCAGACTTAAATGATTTATACAGACGTGTTATAAATAGAAATAACAGACTTAAAAAACTTATCGAACTTCATGCTCCGGAAATCATTATGAGAAATGAAAAGAGAATGTTACAAGAGGCTGTGGATACATTAATTGATAATGGAAGACATGGAAAAGCTGTAACAGGAGCAGGAAATAGAGAACTTAAATCTCTATCAGATATGTTAAAAGGCAAAACAGGAAGATTCAGACAAAACTTACTTGGTAAACGTGTTGACTACTCAGGACGTTCTGTAATCGTAGTAGGGCCTGATTTGAAATTCCACCAATGTGGACTTCCAAAGAAAATGGCACTTGAATTATTCAAACCTTTCATTATGAAACAATTAGTTGAAGATGGAGTTGTTCATAATATTAAGAGTGCAAAGAAATATGTTGAAAGATTAAATTCAAATGTTTGGGATATCTTAGATAAAGTTATCAAAGACCACCCTGTACTTTTAAACAGAGCACCGACTCTTCACAGACTTGGTATTCAAGCGTTTGAACCTGTTTTAGTTGAAGGAAAAGCTATAAAATTGCATCCTTTAGTTTGTACTGCATATAATGCCGACTTTGATGGCGACCAAATGGCTGTCCATTTACCTCTATCAACAGAGGCACAAGCAGAGGCAAGACTTTTGATGCTTTCAACAAATAATATTTTGGCTCCAAAAGACGGTAAGCCAATTACAACTCCTGCCCAAGATATCGTACTTGGTTCATACTATTTAACAAGTGGAACTGTTGAAGAACAAGCTGTTCGTTCATTTATGGATTATGATGAAATGTTTAAGGCTTATTCTACAAAGAATGTTAAAATTCACGATACAGTTAATGTTTTATATAGAGATGAAGAAACAGGAGAAAGTCAAATTGTAAAATCAACAGTTGGTAGATTTATCTTCAACGAACATATTCCACAAGACTTAGGTTTTGTTGATAGAAGTAAAGATAAATTCTCACTAGAAGTTGATAAACTTGTCGATAAAAAAATGCTTGGTAAAATTGTAGATAAATGTTTTAGAAAACATGGAAATATCAAGACTGCCGAAGTATTAGACTATATAAAATCAACTGGATATAAATACTCAACTATTGGGGCTATTTCAATCTCAATGAATGACGTAATTGTTCCGGAAGAAAAATGGGGAATTCTTAAAGAGGCAGAAGAAAAAATTGCAACTTATGAAGAATTATTTAAAGATGGTTTAGTTTCTGAACAAGAAAGATATGAATATGTAATCAGCGTTTGGACAAAAGCGACTGAAGATATTACAAAAATACTTGTTTCAAGACAAGACCCTACAAACAGTATCTCAATCATGGCGGACTCCGGAGCCAGAGGTAATATTAACCAAATTAGACAGTTAGCCGGTATGCGTGGACTTATGAGTTCTGCAACTGGTAGAATCGTAGAAATTCCTATCAAGGCAAACTTTAGAGAAGGTCTTTCTGTTCAAGAGTTCTTTATTTCAACTCACGGTTCAAGAAAAGGACTTTCAGATACAGCGCTTAGAACTGCCGACTCCGGTTACTTAACAAGAAGACTTGTAGATGTTTCACAAGATGTAATTGTTAGAGAAGATGATTGTTGTACTGATGAATATGTATTAGCTAAAGATTTCAAAGACGGAAATGCTGTTGTTGAAAAACTTGCAGATAGAATTGTAGGGAGATATTCATTCGAAGATGTATTAAATCCAACTACTGGAGAAATATTAATTCGTAAAAATGAAATGATTACTGAAGTTCTTGCAGAAAAAGTTGAAAAACTTGGAATTACTGAATTAAAAGTTCGTTCTGTTTTAGGTTGTAAAGCAAAACATGGTGTTTGTGCAAAATGTTATGGACGTAACCTTGCAACAGGAAATCCGGTTGATATTGGGGAGGCTGTTGGTATTATTGCTGCTCAATCAATTGGGGAACCTGGTACTCAGCTTACAATGAGAACATTCCACTCTGGTGGTATCGCTGGCGTTGGAATCACTCAAGGTCTTCCTCGTGTGGAAGAGCTTTTTGAGGCAAGAAAGCCAAAAGGACTTGCATATATAACTGAAATAGACGGAACTGTAAAATTAGTTGACAATAAGAAGAGATATGATATAGTTGTAACAGCTGAAGATGGTGATGAAAGAATTTACGCTATCCCTTATGGAGCTAGAATTAAAGTTAAAGATGGAATGGAAATTAAAGCAGGTGATATGCTTACTGAAGGTTCTATAAATCCACATGATATTTTAGCTATCAAAGGACCAACTGGCGTTCAAGAATATATCACTAAAGAAGTTCAAAAAGTTTACCGTAGCCAAGGGGTAGATATCGATGATAGACATATTGAGATTATTATTAAACAAATGCTATCAAAGGTTAGAATTGATACTTCAGGAGATACTAACTTCTTAGAAGGAAGTTTAGTTCCATTTAGAGAAGTTGAGGCTGTAAACAAAGAAATGTTAAATGAAGACAAGATGGGTGCTACATTTGATAATGTACTTCTTGGTATTACAAAAGCATCTCTTGCTACTGAAAGTTTCTTATCAGCTGCATCATTCCAAGAAACAACTAGAGTTTTAACTGATGCCTCTATCAAAGGAAAAGCAGATGGTTTATTAGGATTAAAAGAAAATGTAATCTTAGGTAAACTTATCCCTGCTGGAACAGGTATGAAAGTTTATAAATCAATCGAAATTGATTATGAAACAATGGAAGAAGAAGATAGACTTATGGAAGAGGCACTTCTTGAAGAAAATAAAACTGAAGAAGTAGAAGATTCTAATGAAACTGAAGAAACAGTAAAAGAAACTGAAGA
>NZ_KQ960152.1:184071-206690 GCF_001553085.1 Parvimonas sp. KA00067
AAACTGAAGAAACAGTAAAAGAAACTGAAGAAGTTAAAGAAGTTGAAACAGTAGAAGAATAGAATTTAAGGGTCGGAAAATTTTTCCGACTCTTTTTATAAAGTGAGGGTTAAAATGAAAAAAGCATTAATTTTAACAGCGTCATTTGGTGGTGGACATAATAAAGCCTCAAATAATATTAAAGAGAAACTTGTTAAAAGAGGATTTGAAGTAGAAGAAATAGATTTGTTAAAAGAAATTTCTGAAAAATTGGACAGCTTGCTTGTTGGAGGATATTTAGGAATTGTAACGAAGACACCTGAAATTTATGGACTTATATACAAGGGGACAAATTTAACTACGCATCAAAATGTCTTTTCAAAACCGATTTTAAATATATTAAGTTCTAAGATATTGCCGATTTTGGAAGAAAAAAAGCCTAATGTTGTTATAGGAACTCATGTTTTTGCAATAGGGGTTATGGAGCATATAAAACAAAAAGAATATTATGATGTTCCGTTTATTTCAGTTATCACAGACTATGTAACTCACAAAATGTATTTTAGTGATTATGTAGATTATTATATAGTCGCAAGTGAATTTACTAAAAATAAAATGATTGAGGACGGAATAAAAAAAGAAAAAATTTGCGCTTTTGGAATTCCGATAGACGATAGCTTTAAAATCAGACATTATGAAAAAAAAGACGGATTTAATATTTTAACAGTATTCGGCTCTTTGGGGATAGACGATTTTTCCGATTATATTATGCCAATTTTAGATATTGCAAAAGACGTAAAGCTAACAATGGTTTGTGGTAGAAACGAAGAGTTAAAAGAAAAATTAGAAAAAAAATATAGCTTATTTATCGATGAAAACAGACTTGAAGTTTTAGGTTATACAAACGAAATTGCAAGACTTATGGAAGAAAATCAAATTTTGATTACAAAGCCGGGTGGACTTACAGTTACGGAGGCAATAATTAAAAATATTCCACTTATAATTCCTTTCTTTATTCCGGGACATGAAGAAGAAAACAAAAACTTCATTGTTGAAGAAGAAATTGGGGTTTATGCAGATGGTGTTGAATCTGTTGTAAAAGAAATAAAAAAATTCTACAAAAATAGAAGAAAAGTAGAGTATATGGCGTTAAATATGAAAGAAATTGCTGAAGGTTTTTCAGTAGATAAAATTGCAGAACTTGTTGAAGAAATAATTTAAAAACGATTGACAAAAAAACTTTATTATAGTATAATGCTTGATGGATGAAGATTTTTAGGAGGTATTTATATGAAAATTAAAAAATATTTAATTTCTGCTATGGCTATTTTATTAATGGGTTCAATGGTTGCTTGTCAATCAAAACCGGCTGAAACTAAAAAAACAGAAGAAAAGAAAGAAGACAAAAAAGAAGAAAAGAAAATGGAAAAGGCTTCTGATGAAGAAAAAAATGCTACAATCAAAGCATTAGAAGAACAAAAAGCTGTTGAATTATCAATTCCTAACTTAAAAGACTCAGATAAGAAAAGTATTGAAGAAAAATACGCTTCATTAATCTCTTCTGTAAAAGAAGATAAAATGGATAAAGCTGAAGTTATTAAATTAGGAAAAGCTGCTGAAAACTATGTAAAAAATGTTAAAGCTGCTAACGGAGAAAAAGTAGAAGAAAAAAAATAGTAATATGATATTTTTAATGAGGGCTAAGCCCTCATTTTTTTATAAAAAAATGAGATAATTGCTTATCTCATTTTGTCAAATATTTCAACTATATAATTATTTACAAGTTCCTTTGCAACAGATGAATTTATACTTCCTCTATATACTTTTAAAAGCATACTTTCAAATACACAAATTATCAAACTGTCAATCATTTCTGCTCTATCTTTAGATACAATTTTTTCTTCAACACAAGCCTGCATTAAGTTAAAACTTCTCGTTTTTATAGATTTAGATAAAAGCATTTCTCTAACAACTTTAGGATATTTTTTTACGTCTAAAGGAAAATAACTGTAATAACTTTCTACATATTGTTCTAAATCTTGTTTTAAGTTTGAAAAGAATATTGTATAATAGATTTCCGGTTTTCTAAACGCACAGTCTATGTAACATTGCCAAACTAAGAGATAGACATCTCTTGAATCTTTTGCGGATTTTATGTAACTTGGAATTCCATCTATATATTCTCTTAAATAATGCATAGATGCAAAAAATAATAAATGTTCTAAGTTGTCGAAATAATTATAAATAGTTGCACTATTATATCCTGCTATGTCAGCAACTTTTCTTATGGTTACACTTTCGTATCCATCTTTTTCTATTATATCTATTGTGGCATCAACAAAGTATTTTACCATTCTAGTTTTTTGTATCATTTTTTTATCTAAAGCATTCATATTTTATCTCCTCTATGAAATATTATTTTAACATATTTTTTTAATAATATCAAATTTACGCTTTAAATACATTAAGTAAAAGTCTTTTGTGTAAATTATTTTTGCAAATTTTTGTTAATTTTATATCACGTTAAAACAAAAAATAGAAAATTAAAATTAATTTTTTAATAAAAAACTATTGCAAACGATTAAATTTTATGTTATATTTATTGCAGATTAAAAAATAATCACGATTATAAAATGATTATAGTTAAAAAATAATTGTTTTGTATCGAAAGTACATATTAGAAATTTCTGCAGATTTCTTGTGTCTTAAATTTAAAAAGTATTTTAAGAGAAATTTTTTAAAATTAAATAAGGAGAAAAAAATGAGTAAAAAAAATAATACTGTGTTTTATGCATCAATAGCATTGACGTTAGCAATCGTTTTTTGGGGCTTTTTAAGTCCATCATCATTTGAAATTGCCGGTAACGCATCTTTTAAATTCTTATCTACTAATTTTAACTGGTTTTATACTTTTACTATGACTTCATTTATTGTTTTTGCAATTTGGATTGGTTTTTTTAGTAAGTATAAAAACATAAAACTTGGTGGAGATGATTCAAAACCGGAATTTTCAAATTCATCTTGGTTCGCTATGCTATTCTCAGCAGGTATGGGAATCGGTTTAGTATTCTTTGGCATTTCTGAACCATTAAGTCATTATTTAAATCCAATGTATGGTAAGGGAATGACAGAAGAGGCAGCTAAGTTTGCTATTACAAAATCATTTTTACACTGGGGACTTCATCCTTGGGCTAACTACTGTATATTAGGTTTAGGACTTGCTTATATGCAATTTAGAAAAGGTAAACCGGGCTTAATAAGTAGTATATTTATTCCTATTTTAGGAGAAAAAGGAGCTAAGGGTCCAATAGGAAAAATAATCGACATTTTAGCTGTATTTGCAACAGCAGCAGGAATGGCTACTTCTTTAGGACTTGGAACTCAACAAATCAACAGTGGACTTAATTATATGTTCAAGATTCCTGAAACTCCAATGGTTCAAATTATCTTAGTTGTTACAATTACTTTGATTTACACTTGGACAGCAATTTCAGGGGTTGAAAAAGGAATTAAAGCTGTTTCAGACTTAAACTTAATTTTGGTTGTAGTTTTACTTGCAGGTTCGTTCTTGTTTGGGCCAACTGTTAAGATTTTAAGAACTTTTGTTGAAGGAACAGGACTTTATATTCAAAACTTCGTTCAAAATTCATTAGAAGTTGGAGCTTTTGGAAAAAGTTCTTGGTTTGGAGATTGGACAGTATTCTACTGGGCATGGTGGATTGCTTGGGCTCCATTTACAGGAATCTTCATTGCAAGAATTTCTAAAGGTAGAACTATAAAAGAATTTATTGCAGGTGTTATGTTAGTGCCTACAATCGTATCGTTCATTTGGTTCTCAATTTTTGCCGGAATTGACTTTGCAACAGCCGGAGAAGTTTTACTTGAGGCAAGTAAGAGTTCAGCGACAGCATTCTTCATTGTTATGAACAATATACCACTTGGAGCTATTTTATCATTTGTTGCTATAATTCTTCTTTTCACATTCTTCATTACATCTGCAAACTCTGCAACTTTCGTTTTAGGAATGTTATCACAAGAAGGAGATTTAAACCCAACAAATACAAAGAAAACTATTTGGGGAGTTGTTCAATCAGCACTTGCACTATCACTTATGATAGGCTCAGCAAATGGATTAAAGATGCTACAAACTATATCAATTATAGCTGCATTTCCATTTGCATTTATAATGTTATTTAGTATGTATTCACTTGTAAAGGCGTTGAAAACAGACGAATTTATAATAAATAATAAACTTTAATAAAAAATAAGGAGGCTTTATATGAAATTAGAAATCGGTAATTTTCATGTTAAAGATGTAGTTTTTGGAGATAAAACTTTCTTTGAAAATGGAATTTTAACAATTAATAAAAAAGAGGCTTGTGAATTTATTTTACAAGACGAACATATCACAGAAGTTGATATAGAAATCGCAAGACCGGGGGAAGACATTAGAATTGTTCCTATTAAGGAGGCTGTTGAACCTAGAGTTAGAGTTGACGGAAGAACTTTATTCCCAGGAGTAACTGGTGAAGTTGTTCCTTGTGGAGAAGGAAAACTTCATGCGCTTAAAGGTGTAAGTGTTCTTGGTGTTGGTATGCACTGGGGAAGTTTTGGTGACGGTTTAATTGATATGTGTGGAGAAGGACAAAAATATACAATCTTCGGACAATTAATCAATATCTGTATCGTTGCCGACACTGATGAAGAGTTTGAAAGACATGAACAACAAAAGAAAAATAGAGCAATTAGATGGGCAACTCACAAATTTGCTGAATATTTAGGACAAACTGTAAAAGAATTAAATCCTGATGAAACAGAAGTTTTTGAATTTGACCCGGTTTTAAATAGAAGTGAAAAGGTAAATAGTTTGCCAAAAGTTGTTTTAGTAATGCAACCACAATCACAAATGGAAGAAATGGGATATAACGACTTAATTTATGGTTGGGATATGAACCACTTTGTACCAACATTTATGAATCCTTGCGAAGTTCTTGACGGAGCAATTATTTCAGGAAGTTTTATGCCTTGTTCATCAAAATGGTCAACTTATGACTTCCAAAACTTCCCAACAATTAGAGAACTTTACAAAGAACATGGAAAGACAATCAACTTTGTTGGAGTTATAATGTCAAACTTAAATGTTGCTTTAGACCAAAAAGAACGTTCAGCAATCATAATGTCTAATATAGCTAAATACTTAGGAGCAGAGGCTGCTATCGTAACTGAAGAAGGTTATGGTAACCCTGATACTGACTACATTAGATGTATCGTAGCTTTAGAAGATATCGGAGTTAAGACAGTAGGTATCAGTAATGAATGTACTGGACGTGATGGTGCATCACAACCACTTGTAGTTTTAGATGAAAAAGCTAATGCATTAGTTTCTTCAGGAAATGTTTCTGAATTAATTAAATTACCACCAAGAAAAAAAGTTATCGGAGAACTTGAGGCTCTTGCAAGAGATGGTTTATCAGGTGGTTGGGCATTTGACGAAATTTTAGGCTCATCAGTAAAAGAAGACGGTTCTATAATTATGGAAGATAATGCAATGTTCTGTGGAGATGCTATTGCAGGATGGTCTGTAAAAACTATGAAGGAATTTTAAGAGGTGTTAAGTATGAAAAAAGCAATTCATTATATAAATCAATTCTTTGCCGGTATTGGTGGAGAAGAAAGGGCAGATTTCAAGCCTGAATTAAAAGAAGGAAAGGTAGGCCCTGGTATTGCATTACAAGCAAAATTAGACGCTGAAATTACTCATACAGTTATTTGTGGAGATAACTATATGGGCTCTAACACACAAGATGCTATAGATGAAATATTAGCTATGTTAGAAAATTTAGAATTTGATGTATTTATTGCAGGACCTGCATTCCAAGCCGGACGTTACGGTGTTGCTTGTGGAAATATCTGTGAGGCAGTAAAAGAAAAATTCAATGTTCCTGTTGTAACTTCAATGCATGTTGAAAACCCTGGAGTTGAAATGTTTAAACTTAAAATGCCTGTTTTTGAAGGTGGAAACTCAGCTGCTTTTGTTAAAAAAGATACAGAAAAAATGGCTCTTTATGTAAATAAATTATTAGCTGGAGAAGAAACTAAAGGTGCTAAAGCTGAAGGTTACTTTGAAAGAGGAATCAGACACCAAGTTTGGTTAGAAGAACCAGTTTCAGCATCAAGACGTGGAGTTGATATGTTACTTAAGAAAATTGCAGGAGAAGAATATGTTACAGAACTTCCAATTCCTAAAAAAGATTTAGTACCAATAGCAAGTCCATTAAAAGATTTAAAGAAAGCTAAAATCGCCGTATTAAATACAGGTGGTATCGTTCCTGTTGATAACCCTGATAGAATTCAATCTGCATCAGCTACAAGATGGGGACGTTATGACTGTTCATCAATGGAAAGATTAAAAGGTGGCGAGTTTAAAACAATCCATGCCGGATTTGACCCTGCAGCTGCAGATGCTGACCCTAATGTAATCGTTCCTTGGGACGTATTAGTTGACCTTAAAAATGAAGGAGTTTTTGGAGAACTACATGAATATTTCTATTCAACAGTAGGAACAGGAACTACACAAGCAGAAGCAAAGAGAATGGGACAAGAAATGTTAGCTAAACTTCAAGAGGCTGGAGTTGACGGTTGTATCATGGTTTCTACTTGAGGTACTTGTACACGTTGCGGTGCAACGATAGTAAAAGAAATCGAAAAGGCGGGAATCCCTATCGTACAAATGTGTAACTTAGTTCCAGTTGCAATGACAGTTGGTACAAACAGAATTGTTCCAACAATCTCAATTCCTTATCCACTAGGAGACCCTAGTACAAGTAAGGAAGAACAATACAAATTACGTTATTCAAGAACAAAATTAGCTTTAGAATCATTAGCTACTGATGTTCAAGAACAAACAGTGTTCAAATAAATTTAAAGACTCTTTCACTTCCTTAGCTTTGCTATAAGAGTCAAAATTTTTAAATCTACTTCCCAACAAAATAGTTGGGAAGGGATTTGAAAGATAAAAAATATTTTTGTATATAAATAATATTTACATACAATGGTATAAAGGAAGTACATTAAAATAGTATTTGAATTTTAAATTAATTTAAATAGATATAATCACACTAATAACAGACCTTACAACTAGAACGCAAATACCATACTTAAAATTTATTAGGAAGATATGCTATGTAAAATTTTTACATAGCTATTTTTTTGCTTTAAATTTTGTTTATATTTTTAAGGTTGTTTTAAGGTTAGGGGTTTAAAATGTACGAGGTCGCTTTTGTGACAAAAATATTTTAGGGGGTAGATTATATGAAAATTATATCTAGAGAAAATGCAAATACAAAACAAAAATATCTTTCCAGAAAATTATCAGTTGGATTGGTATCAGTATTGTGTGGATTTGCATTTGCTTTTGGTGCACAACAAACTAATGCACAAGTCTATAGTATTTCAGATTTAAGAACTGAAATTGAACAAAAAGCCGATGAGGCAGTTAAGAACAACAAAATATCACAAAATGATGCTAATGCAATTAAAAACGCATCAAAGATGATGAGATCAGAATATGCTTTAAAGAACTTATTAAATAAGCTTCAAACTCCAAGAGTAACAACACCTGCTAAGGTAAAAACTCTGGAACAAATTAAAGCTGAAAGATTAGAAAGATATAAAAAAGAAGTTGTTTCTATGATTTCAAAAACTCATCTTGACAACGAAAAAAGAAACAGATTAGCTGACGAAGTAAAAAAAGCACAAAGTGTTGAAAAAGTTAGGGAAATTCTTGAAAAAGCCAGAACACAATCAGAAGATGCATTTACTACAAAAGAAAAGCAAAATCAAGAACTTTTTGTTTTAAAAGAAAAAATTAGAAGCTTATTACAAAGATTAGAAGAAAATAAAAAGATTGGTAAAGAAGATGCTAACGGAGTTAGATCTGCATTAAGAATGATGAATTCAAAAGCTCCAGTTCAAAGAATGCTTAGCATGCTTAACAATGTTAAGTCTAAATAAAATTTTAGATAAATTATTTAATACCAATTTTGGGAGAGGGTTTTGTATTAAAGAGAAAGAAAAGCTGTTTATAATTAGTTTATAACAGCTTTTTTTGTTGAAAAACTTTTTTATTACATTAATTTGCTTATAATAAAGAAATTGTGATATAATATAAGTTAATTAGTTGTAAGTTTAAAAGGAGAGATATATTTTGTTTGATAAATTAGAATTATTAATTGAAAAATTTGAGGAGCTTGAAAGAAAGATTATAGACCCTGAAATTATGAAAGATATGAATGTTTGGCAAAAACTTGCTAAAGAGCATGGAGATATGAAACCAATCATTGAAAAATATAAAGAATATTCTAAACATAAAAAAGAACTTGAAGAAAACAAGGAAATGTTAAGAGAAGGCTTAGATGAGGATATGAAAGAGCTTGTTAAGGAAGAAATTTCGATGCTTGAAGAATCTATCGAAAGCGAAGAACAAGAATTAAAAATCCTATTGTTACCTAAAGACCCTAATGATGATAAGAACGTATTTATGGAAGTTAGAGCTGGTACAGGTGGAGATGAGGCAGGACTTTTCGCTGAGGATCTTTTAAGAATGTATAGAATGTTTGCTGATAAACAAAGATGGAAAACTGAAATAATGAGTATTTCCGAACAAGGTGTCGGAGGTATCAAAGAAGTAGTTTTCTTAGTTAAAGGTCAAGGAGCATATTCAAAGTTAAAATATGAAAGTGGAGTTCACAGAGTTCAACGTGTTCCTGCTACTGAATCAAGTGGTAGAATTCACACTTCTGCTGCAACTGTTGCAGTTTTACCTGAAGTTGAAGATGTTGACGTTGTAATAAATCAAAATGACCTTAGAATTGACGTTTATAGAGCAAGTGGTAACGGTGGACAATGTGTAAATACAACAGACTCTGCAGTAAGAATTACACATATACCGACAGGACTTGTTGTTACTTGTCAAGATGAAAAATCACAACTTAAAAATAAAGATAAAGCAATGAAAATCTTGAAGTCAAGATTATATGAAAAATACCAAGAAGAACAAAATAAAGATATTGCTGATGCAAGAAAATCACAAATAGGTTCAGGAGATAGGTCTGAAAGAATTAGAACATACAACTTTCCACAAGGAAGAGTTACAGACCACAGAATCAATATGACTATTTATCAATTAGACAGTTTCTTAAACGGAGATATTTCTGATATGATAGATGCATTAATTACAAGCGACCAAGCAAAGAAGATGCTTGCGATTACGGAGTAGCCAGTGAATTCTAATTTACAAAATAAGTTAGTAAAATTTGGTGTTTTTCTTGCACTTTATACCTTTGGGATATTTGTGTTTTTTAATTTTGCGTTTTCTAAAAAAGAAATTAAAGTTGATGTAACAAAAAAAGAAGAAACTACAACCAAAACAGACACAACTTTAAATGCAAATGGAATAGATGTAAAAAAGCTGACAACTAAAGTTAATGGTGGAAATAAAATTAATCTTTTGAACGAAAAGATTATTCGTGACGGGTTAAAAAATACCACTGATAAAGACATTAAAGAAATTTTAAAAAGCGAAAATAAACTTAGTATCGGGTATTTAGCTTTGCTTTACAGAAATCCATCTGCTAAACTTTTTGTAAAAGATAAATTAGAAAATAAAGTTATAGATAATTTTACCGGAGAAAGTGTTTCCTTTAAAAGAAGTATTCCATACTATTTACAATGGGATAGACGTTGGGGACAAAAAAAATATACTGATGAAAATATAGCGATAAATGGTTGTGGCCCAACTTGTATGGCTATGGTAGTTTCAGGACTTTCAAAAGATAATTCCATTACGCCTGTTGAACTTGCAAAGTATGAAGAATATGCAGAGGGAGCAGGTACTGGTTGGAAATATTTTACTGAAGTTCCTAAAAAATATGGACTAACAGTAAAAGAAGTAGGAAATGATGAACAAGTTTATAAAAACGAATTAAAAAGTGGAAGACCGATAATTGTTAATGTTGGTAAAGGAGATTTTTCAACAATCGGACATTATATTGTATTAGTTGGGGTTGATAAACAAGGGAATTTTATAATAAATGACCCAAACAGCCCACAAAATACAAATGATACATGGACTTTCGAAAGATTAAAACCACAGATAAAAAACGCATGGTCTTTTAGTAAGGGAGATTAGATTTGAATTTTTTAGAAAGATTTTTAGATTTTATAGTTTATTTCTTTAGGTCTGAACCTGAAGGACGAGATATAGTAAAATATGGAACAACACATATTTCACTTGTCTTGATTGCCTTTATAGGTGCAATTTTGATTTATAGACATAGAGATACATTTAAAAATAGCAATAAAAATATTTTAAAGATTTTTGTGATTATACTATTTTTACAACAATTTATATTATATACATGGTATCTAACAAGTGGCTCATTTTCAATAGAAACAAGCCTACCGTTATATGATTGTAGAGTTGCGATTATATGCTTGATATATGGAGTGTTTTTTGATAGCAACAAAGCTAAAAGAATCGGAATTTATTTAGGTTTTGTAGGCTCAATAGTTGCATTACTATCTCCAGAGCTGGATAAATTTATATTCCCGCATTATACTTGGATAAGTTTCTTTGTCGGACATATATTCTTGCTTTGGGTAAGCTGTTATATATTCTTTGTTGAAGAAATAGAAATTTCATTCCAAAAATATATGGAAGTTTTTGTGTTTACGAATATTTTACACATAGCTATAATAATCTTTAACAACTTTACAAATTGCAATTATGCATTCCTATCAGAACCACCAATCTTTAAAGAAGTGGCTTGTAAATTGCACCCAATCACATATATATCAATTATGATGATAATATTGAATTTTTCACTCTACCTAGTACATTCATACTTTATGAAATCAAGAGATGGAAAATTTAAAATAATAAATAGAAAAGTTGAGAATTAGATGTTTATTGATTATTGTTTAGATAATTTAAAATATAATATTAATTTTAAAAAAGTGATTTGTTTTAAAATCACTTTTTTAATGAAAAATAATTCTTAAATTATGAAAAAATCTCAATTTATGTTATACTATAGAGTGATATTTTATATTTTTAAAAAGGAGTTTTATTATGAAAAATTTATATTTACTATATGGAGGAAAGAGTGCAGAACACGAAATTTCTGTGTTGACTGCAAAGTCCGTTATAAATAATTTAGATAGAAATAAGTACAAAATATTTCCTATTTATGTCGATAAATGTGGTCGTTGGAATTATTTAGGAGAAAATACAAAAAATATTGAAAATGAAAGTGAAATTGTACTTGAAGGAAGTGGGGCTGTTTGTGATTCTATTTCAAAGTTTTTTGCAAATGACTTTGTAAATGAAAATGCAATTTTCTTCCCTGCAATGCATGGAACTTTTTCAGAGGACGGAACTATTCAAGGCTTTTTCGATATAATGGATATTGCTTATGTTGGAAATAATGTTTTATCTTCTGCTGTTTGTATGGACAAGGGAACTGCGAATGATGTTTTTGCGGGTAATGGAATTTTACAACCTGAATATTATTTGGTTACAAAGTATGAGTTTGATAAAGATAAAGATGCACAAATAAAAAATATTTTAGAAAAAATTGGAGAAGTTTCTTTTGTTAAGCCTTGTAATGCTGGTTCAAGTGTAGGTGTTACAAAGGTAAACAAAAAGGAAGAAATAGAATCAGCTTTGATTGAAGCATTTAAGTTTGATACTAGAGTTTTGGTTGAAGAGGCAGTTGTTGGAGATGAACTTCAAGTTTTAGTTATGGGAAATAATGTTTTAAAAGCAAGTTTGCCAGGTGGAGTTAAGGTTACTCGTGAGTTTTTTGACTATGAGGCAAAATATTTAGATGAAACAACTGACCATATTATTCCTTGGGATTTATCAGAAGAAGAAATTAAAGAAATTCAATCCGTTGCAAAGAGAGCTTATGCTGTTACAAACTGTAAGGGATTTGCAAGAGTTGATATTTTTGTTAGAGATAGCGACAGAAAAATGCTTGTAAATGAAATTAATACAATTCCGGGAATGACTTCTGTTTCTATGGCTCCGGCAATGTATATGAAAACTTTTGATAAAACTTATAGTGATTTTTTGGATGAATTAATCGAACTTGCGATTGAAAATAAAAAAGAAAAAGATTCTTTGACTACAAATAGGGGGTAATTATGTTAAAAGCAACTTTGGAAACTATCGCTAAAATAGTTGGTGGAAATTTAGTTACTACAAGTATGAAAGATGTAATAGTAGAGGGAGTTTCAACAGATACTCGTGATATAAAACTTCACAATCTTTTTATTCCACTTGTTGGAGCAAAGTATGACGGACATACTTTTACTTTTGATGCTATAAAAAAAGGTGCGATTGCAACTTTGTGGGATAAAAATCACCCAACTCCTTATCTTGACGCAGGAATTATTGTCGTTGATGATACTTTAAAGGCTTATCAAAAACTTGCAAATAGCTATTTAAAGGCTACAAAGTCTAAGGTTATCGGAATAACCGGCTCAAACGGAAAAACCGGAACAAAAGATATTTTAGCATCAATTTTAGAAGAAAATTTTAGAGTTCATAAGACTGCAAAAAATCTTAATAATGAAATCGGTGTTCCAAAGACTATTATGGAAATGAACTTGGACGATGAGGCTATTGTTTTGGAAATGGGAATGGAACGTTTCGGAGAAATTAGTGTTCTTACAAATATTGCCAATCCGGATATAGCCGTTATTACTAATATTGGCGATAGCCATTTGTTAGAGCTTGGAACAAAGGAAAATATTGCAAGAGCAAAGTTTGAAATTTTAGAGGGATTAAAGCCTGACGGAATTTTCATTTTTAATAATGATGATGATATTTTAAGAGAAGTTATAAGAGAATATTCAATTTCTCAAAGGGTAATAAAGATTGGAACTAGAGAAGATTCAGACGTAATCATTAGACCAATTCGTTCAGACGAATCAGGAAGTAGTTTTTCAATAGGGGAATATGCTTATAGTATTCCATTCATCGGTAAACACCAAATCTACAATGTTTCGGTTGCGATAACTATTGCCGGACTTTTGGGTATGGACTATGCAAGTATTGTAAAAGGACTTTCAAAAGTAAAACTTACAGGAATGAGAATGGAATTAATGCATTTGCCAAGTTTTGACGTTTTGAACGATTGTTATAAGTCAAATCCACAAAGTTTGATGTCTTGTATCGAAACTGTCTATACTATGAAAGGATATAAAAATAAGATTTTAATTCTTTCCGATATGTTGGAGCTTGGAGAAAATGAAGAAAAGTTACATTTTAATGTAGGCGAAAAAATTGATAGAGATAGAATTGATTATGTAATTTGTGTTGGGGATTTGGCAAAAGAAATTTACAATGGAGCAAATAGAAATTTCAATGTAAAAAATCTTTTCTACTTTGAAACTAAAGGTGAAGTTATCGAAAAAGTTAGGGAAATTATTTCAGAAGACACTTTGATTATGGTTAAAGGTAGCAGAGGAATGAAACTTGAAGAAATTATTGAAAAATTAAAGGAGATTTAAGATGAATAAGGAAAGACTTTTAGATACATTTTTAGATTTGGTAAAAATTTATTCTCCGTCAAGAAATGAAATAAATGTTATGAAGTATGTAGTAGAAAGATTGGAAAAGCTTGGAGTTAAATATATTTTGCATGACCACTCAAGTGAATATGGTGGAAATACTCCGGTAATTATCGCAAAACTTGAAAAAAATTCTGATGATGAAAGTTTAAAACCTATTTCTCTTTCTGCTCATATCGATGTTGTTGAGCCTTCAAAAGATTTGGACGTTTATGTTGAGGACGGACTTGTTAAAACTAGAACTGCTACAACTTTAGGAGGAGATGACAAGGGCGGTGTTGCTATCATTTTAGAAACTTTTGAATCTTTGGTTGAAAGCAATTTACCACATAGCGATGTCTTTGCCGTTATAACTCCTTCTGAAGAAGTTGGACTTTTGGGTGCAAAGTCAATTAAATGGGAAGAAATTCCACAAGATTTTATGCCGTCAAAGGATATGCTTGTTCTTGATAACGGTGGTGGCTGTGATACTGTCGCAGTTGAAGGACCTTGTATGTATAAGATAAATGTGCATTATGAGGGACTTTCTTCTCACGCAGGGATAGAGCCTGAAAAAGGTAGAAGTGCCATTGTTGCAATGAGTAATGCTATTTCAAAGATGAAGATAGGAAGAATTAACGACCATACAACTTCAAATATCGGTAGTATTGTTTCTGAATTTCCTACAAATGTCGTTCCAAAAGATTGTAAAATCAGAATGGAAGTTAGATGTTTGAATGAAGATGAGGCAAAAGAAAATGTTGATAATTATGTAAATATTTTTGAAGAAACTGCAAAAGACTTTGAAGTTAAATGCGATATTAACATAGAGTACGATTATCCACCACTAAAACAAATTGACGGAAATATTTTGCTTAATAGAGTTTTGGACGCTTATAAAAAAGTTGGTGTTAAATCAAGACCAATTAAAATTGGTGGAGGTTGCGACGGTAATATTTACTTGAAAAATGGATTTAATTCTGTGATTTTAGGCGTTGGAATGTATAAGATTCATACAATAGAAGAATATTTAGTAATTGCTGATATGGAAAAAACTTTAGAGGCAGTTTTAGAGTTTATTACGAAGTAATAATTTTACTTTTTAATTGTAAAAATATAAGTAACAAAAAATAGGAGGAAATATGTATAAAGGATATAAATTAATACAAGAAAAACATATTAAAGATGTGAATTCTGATTGTGTTTTACTTGAACACGAGAAAACCGGAGCAAAAGTTTTTTTGATGAAAAACGATGATGATAATAAAACTTTTGGGATCGGTTTTAAAACTCTTCCTAAAGATAATACAGGAATTTGCCATATAATTGAGCATAGTGTTTTGTCCGGC
The DNA here is from genome assembly GCF_001553085.1 of Parvimonas sp. KA00067. Lineage (NCBI taxonomy): Bacteria > Bacillati > Bacillota > Tissierellia > Tissierellales > Peptoniphilaceae > Parvimonas > Parvimonas sp. KA00067. The sequence goes on from NZ_KQ960152.1 coordinate 199,017, forward strand.
TCAAGAAAATTTCAAACTAAAGAGCCTTTTATGGATATGGTAAAGATTAGTATGGCTACATTTTTAAATGCTCTAACTTTTCCGGATAAAACTATTTATCCCGTTTCAAGTAGAAACGAAAAAGATTTTAAAAATTTAATGGACGTTTATATGGACGCCGTTTTCTATCCTGTAATGAAAAAGGATAGAAGAATATTTATGCAAGAGGGTTGGCATTATGAGCTTGAAAATGCTGAAGATGAACTTAATATAAAAGGTGTAGTTTATAATGAAATGAAAGGTGCATATTCCGTTCCTGAAACAACTCTTTATTACAGAGTAAACAATGCACTTTGTCCTGATACTGTTTATGCTATGGAATCAGGTGGAGAACCTTATGAAATTCCAAATTTGACTTATGAAAATTTTTGTGATTTCCATTCAAGATATTATCACCCTTCAAATTCATATATTTATTTATATGGCGATTGTGATATGGAGGAAAGACTTGAGTTTTTAGACAGAGAATATCTTTCAAACTTTGAAAAAGAGAAAATAGATAATTTTGAAGGAAGTCAAAAGCCTTTTGAAAATACAAAAAATGTTTTTGATGAATATTCCGTTTCAAAAGATGAAGATACTAAAAATAAAACATTTTTAGCTTATTCTTCTTGTTTCGGCGAAAGTAATGGACTAAAAGACGGAATAATCGGAAAGTTATTATCTGAAATTTTAGTTGATATGCAAGGTGCATATCTTAAAGAGGCATTACTTAAAGCAAATATTTGTGAAGATGTATCTTCAATTTCAATGGAATCTACAAAGTTTTCAAGTTTTGGAGTTTATGTTATAAATTCTGAAAGAGAATATTTAGATAAATTTAAAGAAATTGTTGAAAATGTATTAAGAGAAGTTGTTAAAAATGGAATTGGAAAAGAAAAGTTAATCGCTGTTTTAAATAGAACAGAGTTTTCTATAAGAGAACTTTTGAATTCTACAACTGCCGGAGTTGAATATTTCTTTAGTATTTTTGATACTTGGTTATATGGTGGCAGTCCTATGGATTCACTTACTTTTGATGAGGCATTATCAGAAATTAGAGAAGATATTTTGAATAACAGATTGTTGGAAAGAGTTATCGAAGAAAAGATTTTGAATAACAATCATAAAGCATTCATCGTTCTTTCTCCAAGTGCCGGACTTAATGACAAAAAAGATTTAGCCCAAAAAGAATGGTTAAAGAGATATAAAGACTCTTTAAGTCAAATTCAAATCGAAAAAATAATTGAAAATACAAAGAATTTAATTGAATATCAACAAACGGAAAGTACTGAAGAGCAAAAGGCGACTATTCCAAAACTAAAAATAGAAGATATTGATAAGGAAACATTAAAAATTCCAAACGAAGTTGAAAAAATTGAAGATATAACAGTTTTAAAACATAATATTTTCACTTCAGGAATTAATTATGTCGATATTTGTTTCGACTTAAAACATATTTCAAAAGATGAAATTGTATATCTTTCACTTGTTGAAAATTTACTTAAATCTTTGGATAAAAAATCAATGACTTACAAAGATTTTTCAGTTGAAACATTCTTACGTTGTGGTGGAGTTTCAACGTCTATTACAACTTTGACTAATGCGAAAAACAGGGAAAAATTTGTTCCTAAATTTGTTGTTAGTGTAAAATTCTTAGGTGAAAAACTAAAAGAAACAGTTGAACTTTTAAAAGTTTTATTAAAAGAAACAATTTTTACAGATAAGAACAGAATCAAAGAAGAAGTTTTGTCTATCAAGGGAGAATTGGAGCAAGATGTTCTTGGTGCAGGTCATATGTATGGAATAAATAGAGCAAAATCATATTTTTCAAATAAGGCTTGTTATGATGAAAGATTTAAAGGGCTTGATTATTTGAAATTTATTCAAGATTTGGCTGAAAATTTTGATGACAGAATTGATAATGTTCTAGAAAAAATGAAATTTGTTTACAATAGAATGTTTAAACAAAACGAAACTATTGTAAATATAACCACAACAGAAGAAAACTTTGAAGAAATCAAAAAAGCATTTGTTGAATGTGTAAAAGAATTCCCAAGATTTGAGGATATTTCTTATGATTTCACATTTGAAAGAGAAAATTTAAAAGAGGGAATTGCAACTTCTTCTGATGTAAATTACGTTACATTTGCAGGAGATTTGAAAAAGTTAGGCATTGAATACTCCGGAAGTTTTTCACTTTTATCAAAAATTTTAAGCACAACTCATATGCACAATAATATTAGAGCGATTGGTGGAGCTTATGGAGCAGGACTTAGCATAACTCGTGATAGTGAAATGTTGATGTTCAGTTACAGAGACCCTAACTTGAAATCTACGAAAGAAACATTTAATTCCGTTGGAAAATATGTTTCAGAAATGGAAATAACAGAAGAAGAATTGGAAAGTTTCAAAATTTCATTGGTAAAAGATTTCAATCCATTGCTTACTCCAAAACACAAAGGATATACTTCAATGGTTATGTATATAACCGGTTCAGATGAAAAAGAATTGGAATTATATTTAGGACAACTTTTAAATACAAAATTGGAAGATTTAAGAGAACTTGGAAAAGTAATTGACGAAGTATTAAGTCAAGATGGATTTGTTGTAGTTGGAAATACAAACAAAATAAAAGAAAATTCAAAAGAATTTAAAAATATCGTAGTTTTGAAAAAGTAAGATTAAAGGCGCTGTTTAAGCAGTGCCTTTTTCAATTTAATAATATTTTTTTATTATACAAATTTTTATGTATTAATCTACTTTTTGTTATAAGGTAAAACTATTTCATAAACTTTGCTAATAAATAGCTTGTTTTCCATAAATAATTAATATAAATGAAATATTGACTTAATTTATTAATATGATATAATTGAGTTGGTCAAAAATATGTGAAATACTAAATAAGATTAATACATAAATTAACAAAGTTTTTGACCAGATATTATTTGGAGGTTATTTATTAAAAAAGAAGTATAGGACTTTTATTGATGTCCGTATTAGTTTTGTCTGCTTGTGGACAAACTGCAAAGAGAGCTGATATCAATACAGCGAAGAAAACAAAAGAAAAGAAAGCGACTATGACTATTGCCGATGTTGATTTGAATGCAAAAGATTTATAAGAACAATGGAAAAAGGAACCACGTTATGGCTCCAAGACCTGGTATTATTAAGGAAGACATAAAGATTGATATGGAATATCCAAGAAATAGAAATAGTGATGAATTCATCGAACATAGAAAGCATATATTAGACGTATTAAATTTTACAACTTAGCGTTTTCATATAATATTCCGATATAAGCAAAAAGGATGGGTTCGTTAGTGGCTCGTCTTTTTTGTTTATGATAAATTTCAAATAGAGAAAGGAGAAACGAAATGAAAGAAGAAAATATTAAACTTCCGAGTAATTTTGACGATTTCAATGAAACCAAAAAAAATGGATTTTTAAAGATGAAAGAATTAAAAGAATCCGGTAAAAAAGTTGCAGGCATTTTTTGTACATATACTCCTCAAGAAATAATCTATGCAGGAGGACTTATTCCGGTTAGTTTATGTGCCACAACAGAAGATTCTATAAAATATGCAGAAAGAGATTTACCAAAGAACTTATGTCCGCTTATAAAGTCAAGCTATGGTTTTGCTGTAAGTGATACTTGCCCATATTTTTATTTTTCAGATATTGTTATTGGAGAAACGACTTGTGATGGAAAGAAAAAAATGTATGAATTAATGGGCGAATTTAAAGATGTTCACGTTATGCAACTTCCACAAAACAATACTGATGAATTATCTTTAAAACTTTGGACAAATGAGCTTTATAAATTAAAAAGAAGATTAGAAGAAACTTTTAATGTTGAAATTACTGATGAAAAATTGTGGGATGCTATAAAAATCGGAAATCAGGAAAGAAGAAACTTGAGAAGATTTTTTGAGCTTGGAAAACTTAATCCATCTCCTTTAAGTGGAGTTACAATGAGTGGAACTCAAGATGCTTTTGGTTTTAATTTTGATAGAGAAGCAAAAAATAAGGCTCTTGTTGAAAAGACAGAAGAACTCTATGCTATGTGGGAAAAAGAATTGAAGGGTAAAAAGAGTAGTAGGCCTAGAATTTTAGTAACAGGTTGTCCTGTTGGTGGAGTTCGTGAAAAAATATTGACTACAATAGAAAATGCAGGCGCTGATATTGTTGTCTATGAAAATTGCTCTGGAGTTCGTGAAAAACTTGAGCTTATTGATGAAACTATGGATAATCCGATAGATGCGATAGCTAAAAAATATCTTAATTTAAGTTGTTCTGTTATGTCTCCGAACAAAAAGAGATTTAAAGATTTGGATATGTTGATAGATGAATATCAAGTTGATGCTGTTATTGAAATTGTACTTCAGGCTTGTCATACTTTTGCTGTTGAATCAACAAAGGTAAAAAGATTTGTTACAGAAGAAAAAGGTAAACCATATATGTATATAGAATCTGATTATTCTATGACTGATGTGGGACAAGTTTCAACCAGAATTGAAGCATTTTTGGAGATGATATAATGAATATAGGTATAGATATAGGGTCAACAGCCTCAAAAGTTGTTGTTTTTGATAAAGACAAACAAGAAATAGTTCATACAATTTTGATGCCGTCAGGTTGGAATAGTAAAGAAACTTCAGAAGAAATTTATAAAAAATTGACAGAAAAAGGCTTTGATGTTGACAATTGCTATGTTGTTGCAACAGGATATGGGAGAGTATCCGTTCCCTATGCCGATAGAGTTGTTACAGAAATTACAACACATGCAAAAGGTGCGATGTTTTTGTTGAAAAGAGATTGTGATGTAATCGACATTGGAGGGCAAGACACAAAGATTATAAATATTTCAAACGGTCTAGTTAGTGATTTCATAATGAACGATAAATGTTCAGCTGGAACTGGTAAGTTTTTGGAAGTTATGAGCAATAGACTTGGAGTTACTTTAAATGAAATGTTTGAATTGTCAAGAATAGGTAATCCTGTTCCGATAAGTTCGACTTGTACTGTATTTGCAGAGTCTGAAGTTATTTCCCTTATGGGACAAGGACGACCTAAAGAAGATATAGCAAGTGGAGTTGTTCATTCAATAGCAAATAAAGTTGTTGGACAGACAAGAAAATTTAGAAATGAGGCAGATTTGTATTTCTTAACCGGAGGATTTTCAAATAATTCCTATATGGTAGAACTTTTAGAAAAATTATTAGGGAAAAAAGTAGAAACACACGAGTTAGGAAGATTTGCAGGGGCATTAGGTGCATCGCTTATGGGAAAATAATACTTCTAAATCTTATAAGATGATTAACATAAGGTTGGAGTAGCAGTAACTTTGTTGTTCTACAATAGAAAAAACAAAAATTCCATTAGATTTTAATGGAATTTTTTGTGCAAAAAAAGAAAGCTTTACGCTTTCTTTTAAGTGTTACGGTGATTTGGGGGTACACCGTAAATTCGGAGAGAGTAACTCATCAAAATTATAATGAGTGATATAGGTTATGTTATTCTTTAAAGTAAAACACTTTTAATGCTAAGTGCTAATATTTTACTTAACAAAAGTATAACACTTATTTTAAAATAAGTCAACAGTTTATGTAGTATTTTTTTAATTTTGTTTTTTGTTTAAATTTGTGGTAAAATATTTTAAAATGAGTTATGTTTAATAAATTAATAAAGGTGATTTTATGAAAAAGAAATCTTATGCAAAAATAAATTTGACTTTAGATGTAATCGAAAAGAGAAAAGATGGTTATCACAATATAGATGGAATTATGCAGATTGTGGATTTGTATGATGAAGTTACTGTTGAAATAGCTGATGAATTTAAAATTACTTCTAATTCTAAAAATATTCCATTAGATGAAAAAAATTTAGTCTATAAAGTTTACAACGTAATTAGGGAAAAATATAAATTTGATGAAAAATTTTCTATACATATTGAAAAAAACATACCTGTATCTGCCGGAATTGCTGGAGGAAGTACAAACGCAGCCGTTGTTATAGAAATGATAGATGAGCTTTTGAACCTTAATATGACTTTGGAAGACAGAAAAAAAATTGGAAGAAGTGTTGGTGCAGATATTCCTTATTTGCTTGTTGGAAAAACTGCGAGAACAAGAGGAATTGGTGATGAACTTGAAATTCTTGATAGTCTGCCAACTACAAATGTACTTATTGTAAATAATGAAGTTGAAATTTCAACTCCTTATGTATATTCAAATATTGTTCCAACCGGCAATAGTAAAAATGTTGATAAACTTATTGAAATATACAAAATGAAAGATTATGATAAGTTTTTTGAGTCCCTATATAATACAATGGAAGAAGTTTCTATTTCATACTGTCCTGAAATTCAAACGATAAAGGATAAAATGTATGAGTTTGGTTGTGTTAAGTCGCTTATGAGTGGCTCGGGGCCTACTGTATTTGGTATTTTTAAAAATGATAAAGATATAGAATTTGCATATAATTATTTTAAGAAGATTTATAAGAACACTTTTAAAGTAAAGGCGATGGAGAGATAATATGGATAATAGAGCGATAGGCGTTTTTGATTCGGGTATTGGTGGACTTACTGTTGTTAAGGAACTGATGAAAATTTTACCTAATGAAAAGATATTATATTTTGGAGATACGGCTAGGGTGCCTTATGGGAATAGAAGTGAAGAAACTATAAAGCGATTTTCAACTGAATGTATTGAATTTTTAGATAAAAAAGATATAAAAGCGTTAATTATTGCTTGTAATACCGTTTCTGCAGTTGCGCTTGAATTATTAAAAGAAAAGTTTGATATGAATATACTTGGTGTTATTGTTCCTGGTAGTAAAATGGCAAGTTTCATTACTAAAAATAAAAAAATTGGAGTTATCGGAACAAATGCAACGGTTTCAAGTGGCTCTTATGAAAAATGTATAAAGCTAGAAGATGAAAATAATACAGTTTATTCGAAGGCTTGTCCATTATTTGTACCGATAGCTGAAGAGGGATTGTCTGAAAGTAGTATAGCAGTTGAAACGGCAAAATACTATTTGAATGAATTAATTGAAAAAGAAGTAGATACTATCGTTATGGGTTGTACTCATTATCCTATATTAGAAAGGACAATCCAAAAAGTTGTAGGAGAAACAATACAACTTGTTAATCCTGCAAAAGAAACTGCTATTGAAATGAAAAAATATTTAGAAGAGAATGATTTGCTAAATGATGAATTGGAAGATAATAAAAATACATTCTATATAACTGATGATGAGAAAAAGTTTGAAAAAAACTTGACTGACTTTATAAAAATTGATGAACCTAATATAAAGAAAATAAATTTGAAAACAAAACACATAGATGAATAATCTTTTAAATTAAATTTATCATTATTTTAATTAAAATCATATTTCATAAAAAAATTAACAAAGTCAAAAAATTTAGAAAAAAACTTTAAAAAGTGTTGACAATAAATTAAATAATTGATATAATAAAGACCCAGTGAGAGCTGGGTCACTTTTTTTGGAAATTTAATTAAAAATTTTTTTAAAAAAACTTTCAAAAAAGTGTTGACAACCAAACAGAAATGTTGTATAATGTAATGGTTGTTGTGAAACATTAAAAATTTCATATAGTGATAGAAACTTTGAGAGTACAAAGAAAAA
>NZ_KQ960153.1:0-28712 GCF_001553085.1 Parvimonas sp. KA00067
AATTTTAATGAAAATTTTTTATAAAAAGTGCTAACAAACAAATTAAAAAGCGGTATAATATATTTAGTAAATAAATTGTTGTTAAATTCTTAAAAGCATTAAAAATACATATTTTTTGAGTTTACATTATATAAATTTTATAGTATAATATCTTATATTAAATTTTATATTATGGGGAGTTTTATAAATATGAGTTTAGATTTAAAAATTAGATATTTACCGCACACTTTAAATACAAGATATTATGCTTGTAAGACATATAGAAATTGTGGTGATGTTTCATATGTTTGTCGAAAATATAAAATTTCAGTTTCATCATTGATGCGTTGGAATAAAAGATTTGATGGCTCTATTGAATCCCTTAAGGATAAATCTCATAAACCTTTATCTAAACATCCTAATTCTCATACTGAAAAAGAAATTAAACATATAAAAGATTATCTTAGAAGAAATCCCAATATGTCAATTATTGAATTATATGTTAAATTAAAAACAAAAAAAGGATATAAACGACATATTAACTCGTTATATAGGGTTGTAAAAAAGCTAGGTTTAAGGGTTTCTACTTATAACACAAAAAAAGAAAAAGAGAAATATATACCTAAAAAATATGATACACCAAGTATGTTAGGAATTAAATGGCAACTAGATGTAAAGTATGTGCCTAAAACTTGTTATGTTGGAGAAATTCCTGAAAAGTTTTATCAATACACAATGATTGACGAAGCTACTAGAGAAAGGTTTATTTATGCTTTTAAAGAAAAATCTAGTTTTTCAACAATTCAATTCGTAAAAATGGCTATTAGGTATTTTGGATATAAACCAAAAATTATTCAAACAGACAATGGTTCAGAATTTACACATTTTAGAAAGACAGATAAAATACACCCTCTTGATAGACTTTGTTTTTATTATAATATAGAGCATCAACTTATTCGTCCTAGAACACCTCGACACAACGGAAAGGTTGAACGAAGCCACAGAAATGATAATCAAAGATTTTATAAGGATTTAAAATTTTATTCTTATGAAGATTTGATTTATCAAATGAAGAAGTATTTATATAGGTCAAATAGAATACCAATGAAACCGTTGGGTTTTCTTACACCTATTGAAAAAAGAAAGCAATTAATTTTGCAAATTGCAACTTAAAATATAATAATTTATTATTTACAATTCGTTTTAATTTTTTTAAGATATATTATTTGTATATCTGTATCTATTTTAAATCACATTAAAGTATTTAGAAAATTATTTTTCTTATAAATCTAGATACTGTCTATAATTTGAGTTGAAATTATCAATTCAACAAAAAATCTTATATTCTATTTTTCACATCTATTGTTGACCTACATTATTCACTCCTTTTTATATGGTTTTTAATTTATTTTTATTGTAAAATATGTTAAAATAAATATGAGTTTACGATTCTTGTGTAAAAGAATATTTATTTCATCATATTTACCTTTTTAAATTTATCAAAATGGAAATATGTTCAAATAATAATGAACGATTATTGTGATTTTAAGATGTTGTCTTATAAATTCATTGGGAGTGTTTTATGAAAAAAAATATTAAGTTTGCAATTATTCTAACGTCAATTATAGAAATTTTTGGTTTAGGAATAATTTTTTATCAGTCAAGTGTTGAGGCCGGAAGAATACAAAAAGAAAGAGATAAATATTATATTGTTGTTGATGTTAATAAAAAAGATGTATTAAAAATTGAAAAAAAATATTTATCTTCTCAAGAATTAAATAAAATAAAAATTATTAAAGCTGGAAATGAAAAAAAATACATAATTGAAGATAAAAAGTTAATGGACGATATTATTTCAAAAGTTGAGTTTGGTAAATTTGTTTCTAATCCAAGTCTTAATATGGGTACGGAGGATTTGAATATTGCTTTTGAGAGCAATAACAATAATGTTAGTATTTCACTGTCTGCTGAGGATAGAACTGCGATTTTGAAATATAATGAATCTGCATTTTTAGTTACTGTTACCGAAGATTTTTATAGTTTTATATATGATTTATTTTCAAAGATTAGTTAGGTTTGGAGATAGTTATGAATATAAAAGAATTAATTGAAAAATATGGAGATACAAATGAAAATTGGTTGATTTTAGAATTTTTGCTTAAAAAAAGTTTGATAGAATTAAAACTTGATTTACAATTTTGTATTGATGATATATATGATAGTTTTTTAGATATAATTGAAAAAAGAAAAGTGCATTATCCATTGCAATATATTTTTGGAAATTGGGAATTTTATGGACTTGAATTATTTGTTGATGAATCTGCTTTAATTCCAAGATTTGAAACAGAAATTTTAGTTGATGAAATTTTGAATTTGGACTGTAAAAAGGATAAAATTTTGGATATTGGCTGTGGAACGGGTGCTATAAGTCTTTCTTTGGCGAGTAATTTAGAAAATTCCACTATTTACGGAATAGATATAAGTGAAAAAGCTGTAAATCTATCAAATAAAAATAAAGAGAAATTGCATTTGAAAAATGTAAATTTTTTTGAAAGTGATATTTTTTCAAATGTTAAAGAAAAAGATTTTGACATTATAGTTTCAAATCCTCCATACATTGATGAGGCTGAGATGAAAACTTTAGAAAGAGAATTGTCTTTTGAGCCTCAAAATGCTTTATATGGTGGTAAAGACGGATTATTTTTTTACAGAGAAATAATTGGAAATTCTTTAGAATATTTATCTGAAATGGGTGTTTTGGCTTTTGAAATCGGATATAATCAAATGGAAGTTATTTCTGAAATGTTGATTGAAAAAGGATTTAAGATTTTAGTTGCTAAAAAAGATTTTGCAGGTTTCGATAGAATTTTGATAGCTAAGAGAGGATAAAATGGTTTTAATTAGTTTATTTTTGGTTTTCTTTTTTATAGGAGCATATAACTTTGGTGGTGGATATGCTATGATTCCACTAATTATATCTCTTGTTGTAGATAAATATGGTTGGATTGAAATGCCTGATTTTATAAATTTTGTTACAATTTCACAAATAACTCCCGGACCCATAGCGATAAACCTTGCAACTTTTGTTGGTTATAATGTTGGTAATGGTGTTTTAGGTTCATTGATTACAACTTTTGCAGTTGTTCTTCCAAGTTTTATTTTGATAACTTTAATTGTATTTTTTATGAAAAAGTTTAAAGATAATATACATATAAAAAACTTTTTTATAGGCATAAGACCTGTTGTAATCGGTCTTATAGCATCAAGTTGTATTTCAGTTATAGATGCAGATTTTTATACTGTATATTCAATTATAACTTTTGGAATTATTTTTTATTTATCTACCTTTAAAAAATTGCACCCAATAATAGCGATATTTTTGACCGGATTTATTGGAATGTGGTTAGTTTAGGAGTTTATTATGTTGTTTAAATTATTTAAAATATTTTTATATTTAAGCACCCTCACAGTTGGTGGTGGAGCTGCTATGATTCCGGTTATAAATAAAGAAGTTGTTGAAAAACATAAATTTTTAACAGAGGAAGAGTTTTTAGACGCATTAGGTATAGCACAAAGTGTTCCCGGGGTTTTGGGCTGTAATATAAGTGTTATAGTCGGATATAAGATTAGAGGCTTTGCAGGAGCGTTGCTTTGTCTATTCTGTTCAATATTGCCAGCGTTTTTGTCTATTATTATAATTTCAGTTTTTTTTAAAAGCATGAGTGCGAATTACTATGTTAGCAAATTTTTTGTTGCGGTAAAACCGGCTTTAGTTGGAGTTTTGGCATCGGCAGTTTTTATACTTGGAAGAAAAACAAAGTTAAAAGGAAGTCATTATATAATTAGTGCAATAGTTGTGCTTTTGGTTAGTTATTTTAAAGTGAGTCCATTTATCATTATATTTTTAGGTGGATTCGGTTATGTATTTTATTGTAAGTTTTTAGTGGATAGACATTAAAAAATATGGTAAAATAATATTGTATTTGGAGGGAAAATTATGATTGATGATAGATATGAAGAAGAACAAGAAATTAATATAAAGAAAAAAGACGAAAAAAATTATTTTAAGATTTTTTTAGATTATGCGAAAGTTATAATTTTAGCACTTTTAATAAGTTTTGGAATTAAAACCTTTGTTGTTACAAGTACAATTGTAGATGGTAGAAGTATGAATCCAACCGTAAATCATGGAGATAGACTTATGGTTAATAAGCTATTTTTTATGAAAAAAAATATAACTCGTGGGGATATTATTGATTTTTATGTTCCAAGTGCAAAAAAATATTATCTAAAGAGGGTTATAGGAGTTGAAGGAGATACTGTTGAGATAATTAAAGATAGAGTTTATTTGAACGGAGAAATGTTGGAAGAAAATTATGTAAGCACGAATGTTACGACTCCACATAATGAAAATACAAAATGGGTTGTTCCTAAAGGGCATGTTTTTGTTTTGGGAGATAACAGGTCAAATAGTAGAGATGGTAGAGATTTGGGAACTATACCGAGAAGTGATATTGTAGGTAAAATTGTACTTAGATATTATCCGTTTAATAATTTTGGGGGGCTAAAATAATTTATGAAAATAGAGCAGAGTAATATTAGAAATTTTTCGATAATTGCACATATAGATCATGGGAAATCTACACTTGCAGATAGATTGATAGAAAAAACTGGAATGATGACTAAAAGAGAAATGGAAGAACAGGTTTTAGATAGCATGGACCTTGAAAGAGAAAGAGGAATTACCATAAAGCTAAAAGCTGTAAAACTTTTCTACAAGGCTAAAGACGGTGAAACATATATGTTAAATCTTATAGATACTCCAGGACATGTTGACTTTACCTATGAAGTTTCAAGAAGTCTTGCCGCTTGTGAAGGGGCGATTTTGGTTGTCGATGCTACACAAGGTGTTGAGGCACAAACTTTAGGGAATGTTTATTTAGCTTTGGAACAAGACTTAGAGATTTTACCTGTTATAAATAAAATAGATTTACCGTCAGCCAGAATTGACGAAGTAAAGGAAGAAATCGAAGAAATTACAGGCTTTGATACTGACGGAATTCCTCTAGTTTCAGCAAAAGAGGGTCTTAATATAGAGGACGTTTTAGAAGATATTGTAAATAATGTTCCTGCACCAACCGGAGATGAAAATGCGCCTCTCAAAGCACTTATTTTTGACTCATATTATGATTCATATAAGGGCGTTGTTTCGTATGTTCGTGTGGTTGAGGGAACTTTAAAAGAGGGAATGACAATCTATATGATGGCAACAAAAGGTAAATTTGAAGTTACTGAAGTTGGTTATACTGCGTCCGGAAATGTTCAAACGGGAGAGCTTAAAGCCGGAGATGTTGGTTATGTAGTTGCGAGTATAAAAAATGTAAAAGATGCAAGGGTTGGGGATACAATCACTGACTTTGAAAATATGACTGAAAGTGCATTACCTGGATATAAAAAAGTTGTTCCTATGGTTTACTGTGGAATTTATCCGGCAGAGGGAGAAGATTTTAACAGTGTAAGAGAGGCATTAGAGAAATTACAAGTAAATGATGCGTCATTATCTTTTGAACCTGAAAGTTCAGTTGCTTTAGGTTTTGGTTTTAGATGTGGTTTCTTAGGACTTTTACACATGGAGATTATTCAAGAAAGACTTGATAGAGAATTTGATTTGAATATCATCACTACTGCTCCGTCTGTAATTTATAAAGTTGCTAAAAAAACTGGAGAGATTTTAGAAATTCAAAATCCAAGTAATTTACCAAAAGAAACAGAAATAGAATATATGGAAGAGCCAATAGTTGAGGCTAATATTATGACTCCAAAAGATTATGTTGGAACTATTATGGACTTGTGTCAAAATAAGAGAGGAATTTTTGAAAATATGGAATACCTTGACCAACATAGAGTTAGTCTTAGATATATTTTGCCATTGAATGAAGTTATTTATGACTTTTTTGATGCTTTAAAATCAAAGACAAAGGGATATGCATCACTTGACTATGAATTGAAAGGTTATCAACGTTCAGACCTTGCGAAGTTGGATATCTTAATCAATGGAGATTTGGTAGATGCCTTTTCAATAATTGTTCATCGTGAAAAATCTTATGATAGGGCAAGAAATATCGTTGAAAGATTAAAAGATGAAATTCCAAGACACCAATTTGCAGTACCTATCCAAGCGTCAATAGGTTCAAAGGTAATCGCAAGAGAAACTGTAAGAGCATTGAGAAAAGACGTTCTTGCAAAATGTTATGGTGGAGATATTTCAAGAAAGAGAAAATTGCTTGAAAAACAAAAAGAAGGTAAAAAGAAAATGCAACAAATCGGTAGCGTAGAAGTACCACAACAAGCATTTTTAGCAGTATTAAAATATGACGAAAAATAATATATTATTTTAAATTACAAGCCTATTATTAAATAGGCTTTTTGTTTAATGGGAGAAAAATGAAAAGATTAGGACTATACATTCACATTCCTTTTTGTGATAAAATTTGCAATTATTGTGATTTTACTGCATTTCAAGGAGCAAATTCTAAAATTTTAGAATATGTGAATGCTTTAAAAAAAGAAATTCAGTTAAAAGGAAATAAAAATTTTTTTATTGATTCAATTTTTATCGGAGGAGGAACTCCAAGTTTTATTGATGGAAAATATATTTTTGAAATTTTAGAAGAAGTTAGAGAGAATTTTACAGTTTTAGAAGATATTGAAATTTCGATTGAAACAAATCCAAAGACCTTTGATGAAAAAAAATTGGAATTTTATAAAAAAGCCGGGATAAATAGATTATCCATAGGAGTACAGAGCTTTAACGATAAAATTTTAAAAGAGCTTGGAAGAAATCACAATTCAAAAGAAGTTTTTGAAAGTATTGAATTGGTTAGAAAATTTGATTTTGATATAAATTTAGACTTAATTTTCGGTTATCAAAAGCAAAGTGTAGAAGATATTTTATATGATTTGGAAATGGTAAAAAAGATTAATCCTGAGCATATTTCTTACTATTCTTTGATTATCGAAGAAAAAACTAAATTTAAAGCATTGCAAAATGCAGGGAAATTAAACTTTTTAGATGAAGATATTGAAAGAAAAATGTATCATTTAATAGTTGAAAATTTAGAAAAAATTGGACTTAAACAATATGAAGTTTCAAATTTTTCTAAAGAGCAAAAAGAGTCTGTTCACAATAAAAAATATTGGAATTGTAAAGAATATTTGGGAATGGGAGTATCTTCACATTCATACTTTGAAGATGTGCGATTTTCAAATACTGTAAATCTTTCGAAATATATAAAAGAATTGGAAAATGGAAATATTCCAATAGATTTTTCGGAAAATTTGGATATGGCTACAAAGAAATTTGAATATATTATAATGAATATGCGTTTGAAAGAGGGTTTTTTGATTTCTGATTATAATAAACTTTTTAATGTAAGTTTTTTAGAAGATAATAAAAAAGTTGTTGAAAATGCAATAAAAAACGATGTTGTAGAAATAAAAGAAGATAGAATTTACTTTACAAAAAAAGGCTTTGATATAATGGATAGTTTTTTTGTTGATATTTGTTAGGAGGAATTATGAAAGCTGTACTTTTTGATATGGACGGGGTTTTAATTGATTCGGAAATGTTTTATATGGAAGGAACATTTGACTGGATTACTAAAAGAGGCTTTAAAGGAAAACTTGAAGATACTTACAAATTAATTGGGACAGATATGAAAGGCACTTACAGTTTGCTTTATGAAATGCTTGACGGAAGATTGACTATTGAAGAAATTGATGAAGAAAATAAAAAATATTTTTCAGAAAATCCGATTAATTATAAAAAAATTTTAAATCCTTTTGTAAAAGAAATTTTAAGTTTTTTAAAAGAAAATAAAATCAAAACTGCACTTTGCTCATCAAGTCCTAAAAGAACGATAGAAAAAGCATTAAAAGAATGTGAAATCTTTGATTACTTTGATTTCATCATAAGTGGCGATGAAGTAAAAGAAAGTAAACCAAACCCTGACATTTACCTAAAGGCTTGTGAAGTTTTAGAAGTTTCTCAAAGTGATTGTTTTGTTATTGAAGATTCAACAATGGGAATACAATCAGGAAAAAATGCAAATATAAAAGTCATTGCAATAAAAGATAAACGCTTTGGACAAAATCAAACAAAAGCAGATTATGTTTTTGATAATTTAGGAGAAGTTTTAGAGTTTTTGAGAGGAGAAATTTAATAATTTTATTAAAATAAAGTTGGAATAGTCTAGCTTTATTTTTTTATTTCAAAATATGGTATAATATTAGTATATTAGATATAAAAACAAGAAAGGAGTGTATTATGGAAGAAAATTTTTTTAAAATTAGAAATAATATAAAAAATATTGAAGATATAATTTATAAATTAGGAGTAAATATAGTTTATATTTTTTTAGCATTTTATTCATTAATTATTTTTGTTTTTGAAGAGTCTATTATCAATTTTATTTCGATTATTATTATAATTATAGTTTTGTTTTTTGTGTTTTTAAGTGCTGAATCCTGTGAAAAAATAAGTAGAATAGTAGGTGCCTATATACCATTGATTTTGAGCATTTTAATTATGTATATTGATATATATAGATTTTATAAAAAATATAAATTTTCTAACATAGTAGAATATTCTTTAAAAGAATTTTTTATGATATCGATTATTCTCATACTTTTAGTTTTACCAACATATTTGTTAAATAGATATAAGATATTGAAAATAGTTAGTTTATATCGTTCTGAAATTTCATTTGGTTCTCTATTTGGAAATATCTTTAGGCTTGTGTTATTTATAAGTATTTTTATTTCGATATATATTGAAGAAGATATTAGATTGATTTATTATTTAGTAGTCTTAGTTACTATGATTAGTGTTACTGAATTTATAATTTATTTAGAACTATATTTAAAGATACAAAATTTAAAGAAGCCTTTTAAAAAATGGAATAAAATTGACTACTTGGGATTATATTATGAAATAAAACAAATTAAGGGATTTAATTATGGATGTAGTATTTTTGAAAATCATAGCATGTTAAAAAAAATTGAAAAAAAGATTTTGAAAAAATTTAAAACAAAAGATGATTTATCTAGAGAAATATACTTAGTTTCTAAAAAGGAATATATTTTTAATAAATATCAATTAATTCCTCCTATTCTATCTTTTTTTACACCATTTTTAAAATCTGTTAATTTTGAAAAAATTTCTTATATTTTAAAAAATACAATGTCTTCTAATATAAGTAATGATAATACTATTAATAATAATATAGAATTATTTTTTATTTTTATATTAATCTTTATGTTTTTTGTTTTATTGTTTTCAATCTATATTGATAATAGAAATTATCTAAAATTATTAAATAGATTATTTGATGATTATGAATCTTTATTTAAAAAACATAATATAAAGAGGATTTGTATATCAAATAATCTAGACGAAGAAGATAAAAAATATTTAGAAGTTGTTTTTATTGAATATCATAAAACTTTAATAAATATTGAAAATTTTAAAAAATTATTGAATTTTTTGGAATCTAATGGAATACAGGTGATTTTTTATTGTAAAGAAGATAATGTATTAAAAAATATCATGAAAAATAATTTAAAAAATAAAATAGAAGAAATTGACTTTAACAATTCAGATTATATTTTTATAGAAAAAAATGATGTACAAAATTATGACGAAAAAGAAGATTTTATTTTTAGATTAAGTGATGAATTATGTATTTCTAAAGATGAATATTTTGCAGTATTGAAAAAAGAAAATGAAAAAGTTGAAATTGATATGAATTTGATAGAAGATGAAAATATAAAAAAATACGAAAAATCTTTTAATGATATCGATAAATTTATTGAGTTTTTAAAATTTAAAATGGAGTAATATTTAAAATAAAGTTAGTTTGTTCTAACTTTATTTTTTGTTTTATTTTCTTGTATTTTGTGGGATATTAGAGTATAATTATAGTAGTATATTTTATTTTAAAGATGGAGATTTGTGTATATGAATAATGTTATTTATTTTGATAATTCTGCGACTACAAGTTTAAATGAAGAAGTTTTTAATTCTATGAAAGAATTTTTGCTTTTAAATTATTCTAATCCTTCTTCTGTTTATGAATTTTCACAAAAGTCTAGGGTTGCGATTGAAAAGTCAAGAGAAAATATTGCCAGTTACATAAATGCTAATAAAAATGAATTATTTTTTACATCAGGAGGTACTGAATCTGATAATTGGGCTCTTGTCGGTGCAACTTTATTTAAAGGTAAAAAGAGTGGACATATAGTTACGACAGCTTTTGAACATTCAGCTGTCTTGGAAAGTGCAAAATTTTTAGAAAAAATGGGCTTTGAAGTTACTTATATTAGTCCTAATGAATTGGGTTTTATATATGTAAATGATGTTGTTGATGCTATAAGAGATGATACGATTTTAGTTTCTGTAATGTATATAAATAATGAAGTTGGAACTATTCAAGATATAAAAGAAATTTGTAGAATGGTTAAAGAAAAAAATCCTAATATTTTATTTCATACTGATGCAGTTCAGGCTTTATCTGAAATTGAAATTGATGTAAAGGATTTGAATGTAGATTTGCTTTCTATTTCAGGCCATAAGATTCATGCACCAAAAGGAATTGGAGCTTTGTATATAAAGTCGGGAATAGATATAGAGAATTTTATTTTTGGAGGTTCTCAAGAACGCTCAAGACGTGCAGGAACGGAAAATGTTGCTGGTATTGTAGGATTTTCAAAAGCGATAGATATTTTAAGAAAAAATAGGGGAGTTAATGTTTCTAAGCGATTGGAGCTAAGAGACTATTTTTTGAAAAAAGTTAAAGAAAATTTTGATTTTGCAAAAATAAATGGTTCACTTGAAAATAGACATTCCGGTAATGTAAATATTTCTTTTGTGGGTATGGATAAAGAAATGTTAATTATGAGTATGGATTTTAATGGGATTTGTATTTCCAGTGGTTCAGCTTGTAGTAGTGGTTCTGTTGGAAACTCACATGTTTTAGATTCTATGAAATTACTTGATTCATTAAAGGAGAGTGCAGTTAGAGTTAGTTTTGGAGAAAGTAACACATTCGAAGAGATAGATATTTTTATTTCATCTTTGAAGGAATTGTTTAATTAAGGGGTGAATATGTTAGATTTTAATTTGATTTTAAATATAACTATAAAGTTTTTAGTGGCTGTTTTATTAGTTTTTGGTATTTATGTATTCATTAAATTTTCTAATAAAAAATTAGATGAAGATAGTAAAATAAGTTTTAATAAATTAAAAATGTTAAGAATAATATTATACATATTTGCTTTGCTTGGTATGATATTTTTGTTTAAAAGATATTCAATTTTAAGGATAACTTCTATTACTTTTTTAGCATCTGTTGTTATTGCTTATATTTTGAATCCTTTTGTAAAAGTTTTTGAAAGAAAAAATATAAAAAGAGTTTATTCAATAGTAATTGTTTATATAATAATTGCTACATGCATTTTTGTGTTGGCAATTGGAATTTTTCCAAGTACATTTAAACAATTTAAAAACTTGTTTACGTCCTTACCGGCTTTGGTAAAGAATTTTGTTGAATATAGTGATAGTATTAAAAATAGTTTGTTTACAGATAATTCTGTTATAAATAACTGGATAAGTGGATTAAATGGACAACTTTTAAAAGTTGTAAATGTGTTGGTTTCCAATTCAATTAATTGGATTACAGGATTTGTTGCAGGAATTTCAAGCTTAATAGCTATTGTAATTCAACTTATTTTGATTCCGGTAATAACATTCTATTTATTATTAGAAAAAGATAAAATTTTAGATGCGATAGGAAAAAGAGTTCCGGATAAATATGAGCATTTTTTAGTTAAACTTTGGAAAGAAATAGATGAATCTTTATCTATGTTCGTTAGAGGTAGAATTATAATGGCAATATTTGTTGGCGTTGTTACTATGATTTACTTAATGGTTTTTGGAATAGAGTTTTCGTTTGTAATTGGAATTATAACTTGTATAGCTGATATTATTCCATATATTGGACCGTTTTTAGGTTTCGTTCCGGCAGTATTACTCGCTTTGTTTAAAGGGCCTTTTACAGCTCTTTGGGTTGCTATTTTGTTCTGCTTGGTTCAATGGGTTGAAAATAATATTTTGGGACCTAAGATACTTGGAGATAGTACAGGTATGCACCCGTTGATAGTTTTGATATTATTAATTTTAGGTGGTGGAATGTTTGGAGTTTTAGGTATGATTTTCTCTGTTCCAATAGCTGCCGTTGTAAAGATAATTTACAAACATACAAAACTATACATTAAAAAATATTTGTATAAAGATAAATTTGAAAATTAAGAGGTATATATGAAAAAATTAGGATTAAATGAAATTAGAAAAGAATATTTAGATTTTTTTGAAGAAAAAGGACATTTGCGTTTAAAGAGCTATCCTTTGATTCCAAATAATGATAAGAGTTTATTACTTATAAATGCAGGAATGGCTCCATTAAAAGATTATTTTACCGGAGTTAAGAAGATGAGCAAAAGCAGAGCTACTTCAAGTCAAAAATGTATTAGAACTGCAGATATTGACAATGTTGGAAAAACTCAAAGACATGGAACTTTTTTCGAAATGTTAGGAAATTTCTCTTTTGGAGATTATTTTAAAAGAGAGGCAATAACTTGGGCTTGGGAATTTTTAACAGAAAAGCTTGAAATGGATAAAAATTTATTATCTGTAACAGTTTATGAAGAAGATGATGAGGCTTATAATATTTGGAGAAATGAAGTTGGTCTTCCAGCTGAAAAAATTCAAAAACTTGGTAAAGAAGATAATTTTTGGGAATTAGAAGTTGGTCCTTGTGGTCCTTGTTCTGAAATTATGTATGATAGAGGGGAAAAATATACTAATCCGGACGACAGATTTATGGAAATTTGGAATTTAGTTTTCACTCAATTTAATAAAGATAAAGAAGGAAATTATGAAAGATTAGCTCACCCAAATATTGATACAGGTATGGGTCTTGAAAGACTTACTTTAGTTTTAGAAGAAAAAGATAATATTTTTGAAATTGGTTTAGTTGATACAATAATTAAAAAAATTGAAGAGATTTCAGGTGTTAAATATAAATCAAATGAAGTTTCAGATATTTCAATAAGAGTAATTGCTGACCATGCAAGAGCTATGACTTTCTTGATTTATGACGGAGTAATTCCAAGCAATGAACAAAGAGGATATGTGTTAAGAAGACTTATAAGACGTGCAGCAAGACATGGAAAATTATTAGGAATTAAAGATAATTTCTTAATCGATGTTTCAAAAGTTGTTATGGATGCATACAAGTCAGAATATCCTGAGTTATTAGAAGATAGTGAAAGAATTTTTAAGATATTAAATGCAGAAGAATCAAAATTCCAAGAAACAATAGAACAAGGACTCGGAATTTTAAATTCATATATTGAAGAAGAAAAAGCAAATAATTCTAAAGTTTTAGCAGGAGATAAAGCATTCAAATTATATGATACTTATGGATTCCCATTAGATTTAACAAAGGAAATCTTAGAAGAACAAAAAATGACTGTTGATGAAGATTCCTTTAATCAAAATATGCAAGAACAAAAAGTTAGAGCAAGAGAAGGTAGAAATAATGTCTCAGCCGGTTGGAGTGAAAAAAATACTGATTACTTAAAAGCTTTAGAAACAACTGAATTTTTAGGATATACTGAAAATGTATGTAATGGAAAAGTTATAAAATTATTTAAAGACGAAGTAGAAGTTTCAGCTTTAAATGAAGGAGATAAAGCACTTTTAGTATCTGATAGAACTGTTTTCTATGGTGAAGGTGGAGGACAAGTTGGAGATATTGGTATCATAGAAAATGAAAATTGTAAAATTAAAGTTTTAGATACTAAGAAAAATAAAAACAACGGTATTTTCCATAGTGTTGAAGTTATTTCAGGAAAAGTTAATTTAAATGATGAATTGACTTTTAAAATAGATATAAACAACAGACGTGATATTATGAAAAATCACTCTGCAACTCATCTTTTACACCAAGCTTTGATTGAAGTTTTAGGAAATCATATTAATCAAGCAGGATCTTTGGTAGATGCGACTAAATTAAGATTTGATATTACTCATTTTGAGGCTATAAGTCAAGAAGATTTGAAAAAGGTTGAACAAATTGTAAATGATAAAATTGCATTAAATCTTGAAACAGTTATAAAAGAAATGTCTTTAGAAGAATCTTCAAAAATGGGAGCAATAGGACTTTTTGAAGACAAATATAAAGATGTTGTAAGAGTAGTTTCTTTTGGTGGTTGGTCAATAGAACTTTGTGGTGGAACTCATGTTAAAAATGTTAGTGAAATTCAAATGTTTAAAATAATTTCAGAATCAAGTGTTGCTGCCGGAGTTAGAAGAATAGAGGCTACAACAGGAAGAAATGTTTATGAATATTTAAAGAAAACTGAAAACCAAGTTGAAGAAGTTTCAAACTTATTGAAATGTAAAAAATCAGAACTTGTTAATAAAGTTTCATCTTTAACAGAAGAAATAAAAACTTTAGAAAAAGAATTAAAAGAAATGAAATCTCAAATGACTTTGAGTAGTTTAGATTCATTTATAGCTGATAAAAAAGATATTGAAGGGATTTCTTTTATTGCTAAAAAGGTAGAATTTGAAAATCAAAATGATTTAAGAGATTTAATTGATAAATTAAGAGACAAATTGGGTACAAGTGTAATAGTATTTGCTAATGTATATCAAGAAAAATTAACTTTTACAGTTGGAGTAAGTAAAGATTTGAATGCAAGAAAAATAAATGCAGGAAATATTGTTAAAGAAGTTGCGAAACTTGTTGGTGGTAATGGTGGTGGAAGACCTGACATTGCATCAGCCGGTGGTAAAGACTTAAGTAAAGTTGATTTTGCTTTAGAACAAGCAGAAGAAATTTTAAAAGCTCAATTTTAATAAATAGGAGGGGATTATATGTCAAACGAATTTAACGAAACAATGAGAATTGAGATACCAAGTGAAAAGAAAAGTATTAAGGAAATTATTAAAGTAGTGTATTTGGCACTTGAAACTAAGGGATATAATCCTAAAAGTCAAATCATAGGATATATTCTTTCCGGTGACCCAACTTATATTACTAGCTATAATAATGCTAGAGGATTAATTAGACAAGTTAGCAGAGATGAAATCCTAGAAGAATTTTTAGAAAGTTATATAAAAGATTAAGGACTTCCCGGCAATTTTTGCCGGGGTCTTATTGCAAATTTAAGAGGTATTTATGAATAGATATATGGCTCTAGATGTTGGCGATAGGACAATAGGTGTTGCAATAAGCGACCCTTTGTTTATTATGGCTAGTGGGCATAGTACAATTTTTAGAGAAAATCTTGAAAAAGATTTAGAGATTTTAAAGGATATAATTGTAAAGGAAAGCATAATTAAAATTGTTGTTGGACTTCCTAAAAATATGAATAATACTGTTGGACCTCAAGGAGAAAAAGTTTTATCTTTTGTGGAAGATTTGAAGATATTTTTAAAAGATAACAACTTTGAAATAGAAATAGTTATGCAAGATGAAAGACTTACAACAGTTAGTGCAGAAAGAATTTTAATAGAAGGAAATATGAGTAGAAAAAACAGAAAAAAAGTAATTGATAAAGTTGCTGCTACATATATTTTACAATCATATTTAGATAGAAAATAGGAGTTATATTTTGGAACGTTTTGAGGCATTTGATGAAAATGGGAAAAAAATCATTTTTGAATTAGTTGAAACTTTTGGTATGAATGAAAGTGAATATGCAGTTTTAAATTCAAAAGATGATATTAATACATATATTTTGAAAATTGTATATGATAAAGATGGAAATATTAATCTGGAAGGTATAGACGACGAAGAGCTTTCAGATGCAATAGAGGTTTATGAAGAATTAAAGTCAGAAAAAGAAGAAAATTTATAAAAAGGAGAATTAGTATGGAAGTAAAAGAAATGAAAAAGTTATTAGTAGAAAATAACTATAAGATTACTAAGCAAAGAGAAATTGTTTTTAATGTTTTAAATGAAAACAAAGGTAATCATTTAAGTCCAGAAGAACTACATGAGATAGCCAGTAAATATGATAAAGATTTAGGTATAGCTACTGTTTATCGTACACTTGTTATTTTTGATAAGATGAATATAGTTCACAAATTGGACTTCGATGATAATAGATACAGATATGAAATCATAAGAGATGATGACAAGCATCAACACCATCATTTACTATGTAAACAATGTGGAAAGATAATTGAAGTTGAGGAGGATTACCTTGAAACTTTAGAACAAGTTATCGAAGAAAAATATAAATTTAAAATAAATAACCACGATTTAAAATTCTATGGAAAGTGTTCAGATTGTTTAAATCTTGAAAATAAATAGAGGATAATTGTAGTGCAAAAAAATAAAAAGAAAACTTTAAAGCTGATACCCTTAGGAGGCGTTGGTGAAATAGGGAAAAATATGTCTATTTTGGAATATGACGATGAAATTATTATCTTGGATTGTGGTATGACTTTTCCGGATGATGATATGCCCGGAATAGATATTGTAATCCCGGATATTACCTATTTAATGAAAAATATTGATAGGGTAAAAGGACTTTTTTTGACACACGGACATGAGGACCATATTGGTTCTGTACCATATATAATGAAAAAAATAAATGTGCCTGTTTATGGAACTAAATTAACTTTAGGACTTGTTGAAAGTAAATTACAAGAACATAATATCAGTAAAGAAAATTTAAAACTTGTAAATGCTGGAGAAATTATAAAAACCAAACATTTTTCGGTTGAGTATATAAGAGCTTGTCATAGTATTCCTGATAGTGTAAGTTTTGGAATTAAAACTCCTGTTGGAAACATAATTTTTACAGGAGATTTTAAAATCGACTATACACCTATTGACGGGGATAAGATGGATTTACATCGTATTGCTCAATGGGGTATGGACGGGGTTATGCTTTTATGTGCAGATAGTACAAATGTTGAAAGACCCGGATATACAATGAGTGAAAGTTCGGTTGGAGAAACTTTTATTGAACTTTTCAGCAAAGCTAGTGGTAGAATAATAGTTGCAACTTTTGCATCTAATTTGCATCGTGTTCAACAAATTATAAAAGCAGCTGAAAGATTTAAAAGAAAAGTTGCCGTTTCAGGTCGTTCTATGGTAAATGTAATTAAGGTTGCGACAGAGCTTAATAAATTGGAAATAGAAAAAGGAACTTTAATTGAATTAAAGGATATTAATAAATATGATGAATCACAAATTGTGCTTTTGATGACAGGTAGCCAAGGGGAACCTATGAGTGCATTGAATAGAATGGCTTATGGTGAACATAGAAAGCTTGTCTTGACTGAAAATGATACAGTCATTATTTCAGCATCTCCGATACCGGGAAATGAAAAAATATTTTTCGGTCTTGTAAATCGTCTTGTTGAAATGGGTGTTAAGGTTATACATTCATCACTTGCAGATGTTCATGTTTCAGGTCATGCTTGTCAAGAAGAATTAAAGTTGATTCATACTTTAGTAAAACCAAAATACTTTATTCCGGTTCATGGTGAGTCAAGACATTTGAAAAGACATGCTAAATTAGCTGTTGAAATGGGTATGCCTGAAGAAAATATTTTTATAGGAAGAAACGGAACTGTCTTTGAGTTTAATGATAAACAAGAGGCATTTATTTCCGGTACTGTTGAATCAGGAAACATTTTAGTTGACGGCCTTGGCGTTGGTGATGTCGGAAGTGCAGTTCTTAGAGATAGAAAGCATTTATCTGAAGATGGCATTATCATTGTTATGGTTGTGCTTGAAAAATCTACTAAAGAAATTATTTCAGGTCCTGAAATTGTTTCAAGAGGATTCATTTACGTTAAAGAAAACTTAAACCTTGTATCTGAAATGAGTAAAGTTGTTGAAAATACTTTAAATATTTGTAAGGAAGATTCTATTACAGACATTGGTACTATGAGATATAATATAAGAAAAGATTTGAATTCTTATATTTATCATGAGATTAAGAGAGGACCGATGATTATTCCTATAATTACAGAACTTTAGGAGGTAGTATGAATATTTATAATAGTATTTTAACTTTTTCAAATGATTTTAAAAATTGTGATGAAGTTAAAGAATTTATAAGATTAAAGAAAAAAATTGATGAAAATGTTGAAAATAAAAAAATTATAGATGATTTTCACAAGAAATTATATGACTATCAAGTTGCTAAACAAAATGGAGAAGATGTTGCTGAAAGAGAAAAACAACTTAATGATTTAAATCAAATCTTAATGAGTAATTCAGAAATATCAGAATTTATGGCAGCAGAAGTTAGAATTTCAACTATAATGAATGATATTGTAAAAATGTTAGAGGAAACAATCGCAGGATAATGGAAGTTGTTGCAAATTATGTTTCTGAATATATTAGAGGATTAGAAAAGAGTAAAGAGCCGATTTTAATCGAAATGGAAGAATTTGCTCTTGAAAATAGAGTTCCTATTATAGAGGTTGAAGTTGCCAGATTTTTAGAATTTTTGGTTATGTTAAAAAAGCCAAAAAGAATTTTAGAAATTGGAACGGCAATAGGTTATTCATCTATAATTATGAATAGAGCTTATCCAGAGTCTAATATAACGACTATTGAAATAGATGAAAAAAACTTTTTAAAGGCTAAGGAGTTTATAAAAAAAGCAGGCCTTGAAAAAAATATAGATACAATATATGCTGATGCTAATGATGCTTTAGATTTCATCACAGATAAATATGATATGATTTTTATGGACGCAGCAAAAGGTCAATATATAAGTTTTTTTGAAAAGTCTATTGAAAGATTAAATTCCGGTGGAATATTGGTTTCTGATAATATTTTGTTTAGAGGACTTGTAGCCAAAGAAAAAAATAATGTTAGAAGAAAAAATACAATAGTTAGAAGATTGAAAGAATTTTTAAAAATTATTACTAATAGTGAAGAATTTTCAACTACGATAGTACCGATAGATGACGGTATGGCTATATGTTATAAAAAATAGTTTAAATCTTAATAGGAATCCAGTTTATTGGATTCCTATTTAATAGTTAAAGGAGAATTGATTGATGAAAGATGTTGAATTACTAGCCCCCGCGGGGGATATAGAAAAATTAAAAATGGCAATTATTTATGGAGCAGATGCAGTTTATCTTGCCGGAGAATCTTTTGGTCTTAGAAAAGCATCTAAAAATTTTACAGTTGAACAACTAAAAGAGGCTACTGATTTTGTTCATGAAAGAGGAAAGAAAATATACATAACAATGAATATAATTCCTCATAATGACGATTTGATAGGTCTTGAAGAATATGTTAAAGTGTTAGTTGATATAGGAGTTGACGCACTTATCGTTGCAGATGCAGGAATTTATACTGCTGTTCGTTCGGTAAGTAAAGAAATTGAAGTACATATGAGTACTCAAGCAAGTGTAACAAATTATAGAACTGTAAAATTTTGGCATGATTTAGGAATTAAAAGAATTGTAATGGCAAGAGAGTTATCTTTAGAAGAAATCAGTTTAATTCATAAGGAAGTACCTGATGTTGATATTGAGGCATTTGTTCATGGGGCTATGTGTATTTCATATTCTGGAAGATGTCTATTAAGTAACTATATGTGTGGTAGAGATGCGAACAAGGGAGATTGTGCTCATGCTTGTAGATGGAAATATAATTTGGTTGAAGAAAGAAGACCTGGAGAATATTATCCGATAGAAGAAACTGAGCAAGGAACTTTTATATATAACAGTAAAGACCTTTGTATGTTGGATTCACTTGAAGATGTAATTAAAGCTGGAGTTCATAGTTTAAAAATTGAAGGAAGAGTAAAGACTCAATACTATGTTGCAACGGTTATAAGAAGTTATAGACTTGCACTTGATGCAATAGAAAATGGAACTTATACAGAAGAAATGGCAAGCAGGCTTTTAGCTGAAATAAAAAAAGCGAGCCATAGAGATTTTACAAAAGGATTTTATTATAAAAAACCTGATGAAAACGACCAACTTTATAATTCAAGCTCATACATAAGGACTTACGATTTTGTCGGATTAGTTTTAGATTATGATAAGGAAACAAAAATTGCAACAATAGAACAAAGAAATAGAATTTTTGTTGGAGATGAAGTTGAATTTTTTGGTCCAAGAGATGGTTTTGAAACTTTTAAAATAGAAAAAATGTATGATGATAAGGACGAAGAAATTGATGTCGCACCAAGAGCAAAACAAATTATAAAAATGCCATTGCCATTTGAAGTAAAGCCTTGGGATATTATGAGAAAAAAATTATCTGATGAATAAATTTAGGAGAAATTTATGGTTAAACTAAAAAGAATTCAAAGAGATGAATTAAGACGATTATATAATATAGAATATTCAAGTAAAAGACCTAAATGGAAAGAATATGATGCACCATATTTTGATGATTTTGAATTTAAAACTTATGATGAATTTATTTCATCAAAGGAGATTGAATTCTTTTTAGGAGAAAGAGTAAAAGGAATATATTTTAATGATGTTTTGATAGGAATAGTTTCAAAATATTGGGAAAACGAAAAAACTAGATGGCTTGAAATAGGAATTGCAATTTTTGATGAAAATTATTGGAATAAAGGAATCGGCTCAAAAGCACTTTCGTTATGGATAGATGAAATTTTTAATACTGAAGATAATTTAGAACATATAGGGCTTACAACTTGGAGTGGAAATATAGGAATGATGAAATGTAGCTTGAAAATTGGTATGACACTTGAAGGAAGAATTAGAAAAGTTAGATACCATAATAATATATTTTATGATTCAATGAAGTATGGAATTTTAAAAGAAGAGTGGATGAAGCAGTTAAAGAAGTAAGAATTATAGTTTCAATAAATTTTTATAATTTATCATAAAAAATTGATGATAACCGGTAAAATTTTTTAAAAATAGTTTACTTTTGTTGCGTTTTATGTTATACTTATCAAGTACCGTTGCTTTGTTTATGGAAACTCCGACCTTTACAATGCTACGGTGAATAATATTTAGGAGGTAGTTATAAGATGATAACTAAAGAAGATAAATTAAGAATTATTGATGAATTTAAGAGAGCTGAAGGAGATACTGGTTCTCCAGAAGTACAAATTGCTTTGTTAACATTTAGAATTAAATACTTAACAGAACACTTAAAAGAACATAAGAAAGACCACGCTACAAGAAGAGGTTTATTCAAATTAATCGGACAAAGAAAAGGTCTTTTAAAATATCTTAATAACGTTGATATCGAAAGATACCGTGAATTAACTAGTAAATTACAAATAAGAGGATAATTATTAAAGGGCGATTTATTCGCTCTTTATTTTTAGAAGACCATAGGAGGTTTAAATGGTTAGAGAATTTATATACAATTTAAGTGGTAGAGAACTTAAAGTTGTAATAGGAAAAGTTGCAGAGCAAGCCAATGGTTCTTGTTTAGTTCAATGTGGAGAAACTGTTGTTTTAGTAAATGCTTGTGCATCTAAAGAGCCAAGAGAAGGTGTTGACTTTTTTCCTTTAAGTTGTGATTTTGAAGAAAAATTATATTCTGTTGGTAAAATTCCTGGAGGATTTATTAAAAGAGAAGGTCGTCCAAGTGAAAAAGCGATATTGACTTCAAGACTTATAGATAGACCACTTCGTCCACTTTTCCCTGAAGGATATAGAAATGATGTTCAAGTTATAGCTACAGCTTTATCTGTTGAGCAAGATAATCAACCTGATATATTAGCTATGATTGGTTCTTCTATTGCACTTACAATTTCAGATATTCCTTTTAATGGACCAACAGGTTCTGTTAATGTCGGTTATGTTGATGGAGAATATATTATAAACCCAACTATCGCACAAAGAGAAAAATCAAGACTTAATATAACTGTATCAGGTACTAAAGATGCTATTATGATGGTTGAGGCTGGTTGTGATATTTTAAGTGAAGAAGAAGTTTTAAATGCTATTCTTTTTGCACATGAAGAAATAAAATCAATTTGTAATTTCATAGAAGAAATTAGAGCAGAAGTTGGTAAAGAAAAAGCTCCTGTTATAATTAAAGAAAGAGATGAAGAATTATTTAACGCTGTTGTTGAATATGGAAAGGCTGATATTATTAGCGCTTTAAGAACAGCTAATAAAATGGAAAGAGAAGAAAATCTTGATAAGATTTCAAAAGAAATTTTAGAAAAGTTCTTACCTGATCATGAAGATAAAAAAGGTGAAATTAATTCTGCTATAGAATCTGTTGTTGTTGATGAAGTTAGAAGATTAATCATAGAAGAGGGAATTAGACCTGATGATAGACAACTTGATGAAGTTAGAAAAATTTCTTGTGAAAGAGGCCTTTTACCTAGAACTCATGGTTCAGGATTGTTTACAAGAGGTCAAACTCAAGTTTTAACTTTAACAACTTTGGGTGCTCCTGGAGAAGTTCAAATTTTAGATGGAGTTATTGACGAAGAAGACAAGAGATATATGCATCAATACAATTTCCCGCCATTCAGTGTTGGAGATGTTAGACCTTTAAGAAGTCCTGGAAGACGTGAAATCGGTCATGGTGCTTTAGCTGAAAGAGCATTGATACCTGTTCTTCCAAGTGAAGATGAATTCCCATACACAATGAGATTAGTTTCAGAAGTTCTTTCATCAAACGGTTCAAGTTCACAAGCAAGTATTTGTGGCTCAACACTTTCATTACTAGATGCAGGTGTTCCAATTAAAGATTCTGTTGCAGGTATTGCTATGGGTCTTATAAAAGATGAAGAAACTAAAAAAATTGCTATTTTAACTGATATTCAAGGTTTGGAAGACCACTTTGGAGATATGGACTTTAAAGTTGCAGGAACTAAAGATGGTATTACAGCTTTACAAATGGATATTAAGATTGACGGAATTAGTAGAGAAATTTTGGCAACTGCTTTAGAAAAAGCTAAAAAAGCTAGATTACACATTCTTTCTATTATGAATGATTGTATTGCAACTCCAAGTGAAGAAATGTCAAAATATGCACCAAAGATATTTACAATGCAAATTTTACCAGAAAAGATTAGAGAAGTAATTGGACCTGGTGGAAAAGTAATTAACAAGATTATCGATGAAACAGGTGTTAAGATTGATACTTTTGATGACGGACGTATTGCAATTACTGCTGATTCAAGAGAAAACGGCGAAAGAGCTAAAGAAATGATTAACGAAATTGTTAAAGAAGTTGAAGTTGGAGAAATTTACAATGGTGTAATTACTACAATTACAAACTTTGGAGCATTTGTTGAATTAATCAAAGGAAAAGAAGGATTACTTCACATTTCAAATATGACTCATGAAAGACTTGATAAGGTAGAAAACTTATTTAAAGTTGGAGATACAGTTGAAGTTAAAGTAATAGAAATAGATAATCAAGGAAAGATTAAATTATCAAGAAAAGCATTACTTGAAAAACCTAAAAAAGAAAAAGAAGAAAAATAAATACTATTAAAAGGTAAATCTTAAAAATTTACCTTTTTTGTTAATATTTTAAAAGAGGAGGATAAGAAGATGGGAAAGATAGTTTATAGTGCATTACAACCCTCAGGACAACTTACAATTGGAAACTATTTAGGCTCTATTAAAAATTTCAAAGGATTGCAAGAGCAATACGAATGTTTTTTTACAGTTGCTGATTTACATGCTATAACAGTTCCACAAGAGCCAAAATTACTTAGAGAGAGAACATTGGACTTAATGGCTATATTTTTAGCATCAGGTTTAGAACCTGAAAAATCTATTTTATTTGTACAATCGCATGTACCACAACATGCTGAGCTTTCTTGGGTTTTAAGCTGTATGAGTTATATGGGACAACTTAGCAGAATGACTCAATTTAAAGAAAAATCTCAAAAATCTGAAGAAAATTTAAACGCCGGACTATTTACTTATCCTGTTTTAATGGCAGCAGATATTTTATTATATCAAACAGATTTAGTTCCAGTTGGAATAGACCAAAAACAACATTTAGAACTTGCAAGAGATTTAGCTGAAAGGTTTAACAATAAGTATTCTGATACTTTTGTAGTTCCTGATGGAATAATTGGAAAAGAAACAGGGAAAATTATGAGTTTAAAAAATCCTGAAAAGAAGATGAGTAAATCTGATGAAGACCAAAATTCTTTTATTTTGTTACTTGATGATGAAGAAACAATAAAGAGAAAAATCAGAAAATCTGTAACAGACAGTCTTGGAAATTTTGACTATAATGATGAACAAAAAGGCTTGAAAAACTTAATAAATATGTATATTGCTTTTAGTGGAAAAACAAGTGATGAAATTGTTTCAAAATATAAAAACGAAAACTACTCAGTATTTAAGGAAGATTTAGGACAATTAGTTGCAGATAGTTTAAAACCGATAAGAGAAAAACATAAAGAATTTATTTCAGACAAAGCATATCTTGAAAAAGTTATGAAAGAAGGAGCTGAAAAGGCATCTTACTTTGCAAATAAAACACTTAGAAAAGTTTATAAAAAAGTTGGATTTTTGCCAAGATAAAACTAATTTAAGATTATATAAATTTTAATTCAGCAATTAAGGTTGATGAGCGAAACTTGTCAACTTTTTTTGTGCGATAATTTGTCAAATCAAGTGCAAAAATTAATCTTGTCTAATTGAAAAAATTTTGATTTATTGATATAATTAAGCTGTTAGATTTTTATTTTGAAATAATATATTTAAGTGAGGGAATGATATGGAAGATATGGAAATTAAAAATTTATGTGTTAATACTATGAGAACACTAAGCGCAGATGCGATTCAAAAGGCTAAGTCAGGACACCCTGGACTTCCACTTGGCGCATCACCGATGGCTTTTACTTTATTTAATGATTGTTTAAAAATTTCTCCTAAAAACCCAAATTGGTTTGATAGAGATAGATTTATTTTGTCAGCAGGACATGGTTCTATGCTTTTGTATTCATTACTTCATTTATTTGATTACGGTGTTAGTATTGAAGATATAAAAAACTTTAGACAAATTGATAGCTTAACTCCGGGACACCCTGAGTATGGTCATACTTTAGGAATAGACGCAACTACCGGACCACTTGGACAAGGTGTTTCTATGGCTGTTGGTATGGCTATGGCTGAAAGTCATTTAGCATCAATTTTTAATACTGATGATTGTAAAGTTATTGACCACTATACTTATTCAATCGTAGGCGATGGTTGTCTTATGGAAGGAATCAGTAATGAGGCATCTTCTTTAGCAGGAACTTTGAAACTTGGTAAACTTATTGTTTTATACGATAGCAACAATATAACTATTGAGGGAGATACTGCAACTGCTTTTGGAGAAAATGTTAGAGGAAGATATGAGGCGTTAGGTTGGGATACTCATTTTGTTGAGGATGGTAACAATCTTGAAGAAATTTTAAAAGCAATAGAAAGTGCGAAGAAAATTGATAAACCTTCATTGATTGAAATAAAAACAAGAATTGGATATGGCTCAACTAAAGAAGGAAGTGCATCAGCACATGGTGAACCTTTAGGTGAAGATAATATTCCTACTTTTAAGAAAAATATAGGTTGGGAATATGAAGAAAGTTTCTATGTTCCACAAGAAGTTAAAAGCTATATGAAAGAAGTTGTGGCAAAGAAAAATACTTTTGTTGATGAATGGGAAAAACTTCTTGAAGAATATAAAGTAAAATATCCTGAAAAATATGATTTATTTGAAAAATTTATGAAAGAAGAAATTGACGAAGAAATTTTAAATGATAGCTCAATTCTTGAATTTGATAAAGATATGGCATCAAGAGAATCAAGTGGACTTGTTTTAAATAGATTTGCTAAATTACTTCCAAATCTTTTTGGTGGTTCAGCAGACTTAGGTCCTTCAAATAAATCAGTTATGAAAGATTTTGATTTCTATTCACCTGAAAACAGAAGTGGAAAAAATATTCACTTTGGAGTTAGGGAACACGCAATGGCTGCAATCTGTAATGGTATTTCACTACATGGAGGACTTTTACCATATTGTGCAACATTCTTTGTTTTCAGTGATTATTTAAAACCTGCAGTAAGACTTTCTGCACTTATGAATCAAGGTGTTATATACGTTTTAACTCACGACAGTATCGGAGTTGGGGAAGATGGTCCAACTCACGAACCAATCGAACATTTAGCTATGTTCAGATCAACACCAAATGTTTCAATGTATAGACCTTGTGATGCAAAAGAAACTGCTTATGCTTGGATTTCAGCTTTAAAAAACAGAAAGACACCAAGCTGTTTAGCATTAACAAGACAAAAACTAACTAATCTTGAAGAAACTTCAAGCGAGGCTCTAAAAGGTGGATATGTATTAAAAGACTTTGGAAAAGATTTTGAAATGATTGTAATGGCATCAGGCTCAGAAGTTGGATTGGCATATAAAGTTTGTGAAAAACTTCTTGAAGAAAATATTTCAACAAGACTTGTTTCAATGCCTTGCATGGAAGAATTTGAAAAACAAAGTAAAGAATATAAAGAAAATGTATTACCAAAAGATATTAGAAAAAGAGTTAGCATTGAGGCGCTTTCAACATTTGGTTGGGGAAAATACGTTGGACTAGACGGACTTTCAATCGGACTTGATACATTCGGGGCATCAGCACCTGCAAATTTATTATTTGAAAAATTTGGATTTACAGTTGATGCAGTCTATGAAAAAATTAAAAAAGAATTATTCTAATTTATAAAAAATTGTAAAAATAGCGAAGAAAAACTTCGCTATTTTTTGTGTAAAATAAAAAACAAACTGAAAAATGTTGAAAAAGTTTTAAAAAACTATGGAATATTCCATTTTGTTTTAACGATTTTAGTGCTATATTATTTTTTATAAATATCTTTTGTGCAATAATTATCTTATATCTGAGTATAATTTTAGAAAATATATTTTTCGTATTTATATCTAAGAAAGGTAAAAAATTAAAACATATAATAAATTTAATTTTATTTGTTGTTATTTTTGGTCTCACATCAATTGTATCATAACAATTTTTACTTTACACATAATATTTTACACTATGAATTTGTAAAAAAATAGGGTATAATATATTTATTCTTTAAAATACTTTAAATTTTGATTTTAATATTACTTTTTATATAATTTTTGATGTAATTAGTAATATATTTGGAGGGGAAATGAAAGCTATATTTTTTGATTTGGATGGAACTTTGCTTCCTTTAGATGAGGAATTATTTGTTGATATTTATTTTGAGGAATTGTCAAAAGTATTTTCTGTTTATAATATTGATAGTAAGAAGCTTGTTGAAAATATTTGGACTGCAACTCATGAAATAATTAAAAATGATGGAAAGAGAACTAATGAAGAGGCCTTTTGGGATAAGCTTAATAGTAATATAAATATTGAATTATCTGATGTTAAAGAAGTATTGAAAAAGTTTTATGCAAATGAGTTTTTTACTAAGTTAAAAAAGTGTTCAGCTGAAAATAGTTTGGCAAAAGTTGCCGTTGAACTTGCAAAGAAGAACGGAAGAAAAGTTGTTCTTGCTACTAATCCGGTTTTTCCTATAGATGCGTTAGTTAGATTGAAATGGACAGGACTTGATATTGATGACTTCGATTATGTTACTCATTATGGCAATAGTTCTTTTTCCAAGCCGAATCCCAAATATTATTTAGATTTATGTGAAAAACTGGATGTTGAACCTAAGGATTGCTTGATGATTGGAAATGATGAAAAGCAAGATATATTTGCAGCTAGTAGTGCTGGGATGAATTGTTATTTAGTAATGGATTATCTTTATACTTATCCTGATTGTAAAGTAAATTGTGAAAAAGGAAGTTTTAAAGATTTAATTGAAAAATTAAAAACTTTATAATATAAATATGTATAAATTAAAAAGACAACAATTATATGAATTGCTGTCTTTTTGTTTGTTTTTATAATTATTTCTTTTTTGCTATTAGGAATTTTATGTTTATTCCTAGTGTTTTGAATTTGTTTTCGTATTCCGTTTCTATGTTTTGTGGGTAGTCGAAGTTTGCTAGGTCGTAAGTTATTAATATTACTTCGAATCCGTTTTCGTTAAAATATTCTAGGCTTGCCTCGAAAAGGTCATCGTCATCTGTTTTGAAATGTATTTCGCCTTCATCTACGAGTAAGTTACTGTATTTTTTTAAAAAGTTTGGGTGTGTTAATCTTCTTTTGTGATGTCTTTTCTTTGGCCAAGGGTTGCAGAAGTTTATGTAAATTCTTGAGATAGATTTTTCATTAAAAAATTCGTCAATTTTTTCTATGTTTGTAGGGATTGCACGAACATTTAATAGTTCCAAATCTCTTATTTTTCTTGTTGCATATACGATTGCATTTGTGTCTAGGTCTAATATGCAGTAATTTATATCTTTGTTTCTTTCTGCAATTTCGCTAATGAATTTTCCTTTTCCACATCCTAGTTCAAGGTTTATCGGATTATTATTTTTAAATTCTTCATTCCATTTTCCTTTTAAGTTTTGAGCATCAAATATTACTTGCTCATTTTCTTTCATTTCGGGAACTGCCCACCATTTTTTTCTAAGTCTCATTAATTTTCCTTTCATAAAAAATTTTTATTCTTACATATTATTATATCATATTTTCATTTTAGATAATTTTTTAATGGT